>JANNSA010000377.1:0-7057 GCA_031402115.1 Hyphomicrobiaceae bacterium
GTCGCTCGTCGTGCGCGCGGGCGACTTCTTTGGACCGGGCGTCACCAATTCCTGGCTCACCCAAGTCATCGCCAAGGGGCGCGCGACGTCTCAGTCACTGGTCGATCCAGGGGCGGCTGGGATTGGTCATGCCTGGGCCTATGTGCCCGATCTTGCCGAGACAGTTGCGCAGTTGGTTGAACGCGAGTCCCTGCTTGCGCCTGTCGAAGTGTTTCATTTCGGTGGGCACTGGATCGAGCCGGGCCGGTTGATGATGGAAACCATTCGCTCTGAACTCGGCAACCCGAATCTGCCGATTCAGCCATTTGCCTGGTGGCAAGTGACGCTCGGGCGTCCGTTCAGCCCGTTCCTGAACGAGATCAGTGAGATGCGCTATCTGTGGAACACGGCGCTGCAGCTCGACAATCGCAAGCTCGTCGCCCAGCTCGGCAGTGAGCCGCATACGCCGTTGCGTACTGCGATACGCGCGACACTGGCTCTGCCCATGCCCAGCTGACTGCAGCGCGCTGGCGCCAATGGCCGCATCCTGACGCAGCGCAATTTGCCGGCGCGGATCAGGCCTGAGCACCACTCAGATCATCAGTGCGGCGTGACGATGTCGCCCGTCAAGCTCGTTGCCGAACGACCCTCGACGTTCTCGTGAAAGGAGACGCTATGACCACTGCTGCTATCCCGAATCCGATGCCAGCACCGACACGTGCGGTCGCTTTGTTGGCACTGCTGCAAGTCGGCTTGTTTGCTGTGCCGCTCATTGTCCTTGGCCAAGCGATTGGCTGGCCGGCAAGTTTGCGATTGCCGCCCCAAGAAGCCTTGCCGCTGGTCGCCGCCAATCTCACTGCCGTTCAGATCGGCTATTGGGCCTATTTGCTGGTTTCAGTCGCGCTCATTCCGCTGGCCTTTGCCGTGCGGCACTGGTTGGCGCGCGATGGCGCCAGCTTCTGGCTCGACGCCGCAACCTTCATCGGCGCTGCCGCGGGCGTGCTGAAAACGCTCGGCATCGTCCGCTGGCTGTCGGCGATGCCGACGCTCGCTACCGCCTATGTCGCCCCGGCTACCGATCCGGCCACCAAGGCCATGATCGAGGTTAGCTATCTGACGCTGAACGGCTACGCCGGGGCAGTTGGCGAGTTGCTCGGCGTGCAGCTCATGACCGGACTGTGGCTGGCTTTCGTCGCCGTGCTGCTGATTCGGCGCGGCATCGTCGTTACGGGCCTGCTCGGTGTCCTGGCCGCCGTTTTGTTCCTGGCCACATGCCTGCGCACCTTCGTGCCCGAGATCGGCGCGCTGCAGGCCATATCGGCCCCGATTGGCCTCCTCTGGATGCTCTTCCTCGCCTTCGCCGCTTGGCGCTCCAAGGACAGTGCGGCCCGCTGATCAACGGTGTTGCATGAATTGGAGGTAGGCCGCCAGCAACGGCCTACCGTCGCTTCGCGAAGAACGTCCGCAGTAACGCCGCCGCGCGCTGCTCGTCTAATCCGCCCATCACTTCCGGAGCGTGGTGGCAGGTCGGCTGGTTGAACCAGCGGGGGCCATGTTCGACGGCGCCGCCCTTGGGGTCGGCGGCGGCGAAGTAGAGGCGGCGAATGCGGGCGGCCGAGATGGCGGCGGCACACATGGCGCAGGGTTCCAGCGTGACGTAAAGATCGCAACCGACGAGCCGCTCCTGGCCGAGCAAAGCGGCGGCGGCGCGGATCGCCAACATCTCGGCATGCGCTGTCGGGTCGGGCAAAAGCCGCGTGCGGTTGCCGGCTGCCGCCAGCAGGGCGCCGTCGGGTCCGACCAGCACGGCGCCGACCGGCACCTCGCCAAGTGCGGCGGCGGCTTCGGCCTCGACCAGCGCCAGTTCCATGAAGCTCAATGCGGGCGCACGGTCAGACATCAGCCGCGTCCCATCCGATCATCAATCCTGGCTGCCATGACCTTGCCCGATGTTGTGCTTATGAATGGGGACTCATGGCATAGCGTTACGCCAGCGTGCAAATGCGGGCAGACTGGTTCGGGAGCGGAGGCATTTCATGGTGCTGTTGCGGATATTGGGCGGCTGGTCATTGATCATCGCGATTATGGCACTGGTCTATGACTTGACGCTGCTCACCCAAGGCATCTATCGCCTCACGTCAGTTGGCAGGCATTGGTTCGCGCTCAGCCCGTCGACCTTGAACCTGTCGCAGGCTGGGATCGAGCGGCATGTGCATCCCTACCTGTGGAACCCGGTGCTAACATCGGTGCTGACGACGCCAGCGTTCCTGGTGTTCGGCCTGCTTGGCATCGCTCTCTACGCCATCGGCCGGCGCCGTCCTGCGGTCAATATCTTTGCCAATTGAGCCAGCCGGATCAGCTCATGCCCTTACGCCTGCCGGCTCTTGCGCTTGGCCAGTTTCTCCGGACTGATAGCGGCCTCGGTGGTTTTTGCTGGCAGGTCGGCTAAGACGTGCAGGTCGTGGACTTTGCCTTCGGCGCCCCAGGCGGCTGTCGGCTTCAGCCTTCCGGGCTCGTCGAAACTGCCCACTGTCAGCGAGATGCGGCTGTTGTCGACGTAGCGGAACGACAACGGCGTGCCGCAGTCGCGGCAGAAATCGCGCTCGATCGCCTCTGACGAACGGAACGCCGCCGGGCTGCCTTTGGTCCAGGCGAAGTCGGTCTGGGCGACACCGGCGAAGGCACCGAAATAGTTGCCGACGGCACGCTGGCACATCCGGCAATGACAAATCGTTGCCGTCGTATCGGCGTAGAGCGCATAGCGGACGGTGCCGCATTGGCAGCCGCCTTCATGGACCGGTTCTCGGCTCATCAGCGAACTCCAGGGAGCGACCAAGTGTTGCGCCCAAAATCAGGCGAATACGCCTAGAAGGATACAACATGGGGGCAGATCGCTTGCAACTTCAAGCGGTCTGACACTTTCCGAGCCGGAGGCGAAGATGAGCGGCAAACCAATCGTGCTGGCGGCCGGCGGCACCGGCGGGCATTTGTTCCCGGCGTTCGCTTTGGCCGAGGAACTGGCGCGGCGTGGCCTGACGGTTGATCTGGTCACGGACGAGCGCGGCGACCGCTACGGCACGGCGTTTCCAGCGCGTGCCATGCATCAGATCCCGTCGGCGACAATCCGCGGGCGCTCGCCGCTCGACCTGGCGCGGACTGGCGGCAAGTTGAGCGCTGGCACGCTGAAGGCCTGGGCGCTGCTCGGCAAGCTGCAACCGGCGGCCGTGATCGGCTTTGGCGGCTATCCCTCGTTCCCGCCGTTGATCGCGGCGCGGCTGCGCGGCATTCCGTGCGCCGTGCACGAGCAGAACGCCATGATGGGCCGTGCCAATCGCATGCTGGCTGGACGCGTCACGGCGATCGCGGCATCCTGGGCCGACACGCGCGGGGTGCCGGGCAGCGCCAAGGGCAAGGTCACGGTGACCGGCAACCCGGTGCGGCAGGCGGTGGTTGACTGGTCGCACAAGGCCTTTGCACCGTCGCGCGATGGTCAGCCGTTCACGCTGGTCGTCTTCGGTGGCAGCCAGGGCGCGCGCTTCTTCTCGGAAGCTGTGCCGCCGGCTTTGGCGACCCTGCCGGACGCGCTCAAGCGGCGCTTGGTTGTGACGCAACAGTGCCGCGAGGAAGATATGGCGGAGGTCGGCGCCGCCTATGCGCAACTCGGCATCAGGGCGGAACTGGCGCCGTTCTTCAAAAACCTGCCGGAACGCATGGCCAATGCGCATCTGGTGATCGCGCGCTCGGGCGCGTCCTCGGTTGCTGAACTGGCTGTGCTCGGGCGGCCCGCCATCCTGGTGCCGCTGCCGCACGCGCTTGACAATGATCAGCTGCACAATGCAAAGCGGCTCGCCGATGCCGGCGGGGCGTGGTGCCTGGAGCAGAAAGACTTAAGTCCGGAGCGCCTCGGGGGCGAACTGGCCCAATTGATGCAAACGCCAGCTCGGCTCGCCGCTGCCGCAAGCGCCGCCAAGGCCCAGGGCCGGCCCGACGCCGTCGCCAATCTGGCCGATCTGGTTGTGCGTCTCGCCCGCTAATAGTCGGAACTCAAGGACGTAAGCGCCCTATGGAAATGCCCAAGAACAACGGCCCGTTCCACATCATCGGGATCGGCGGCATCGGCATGAGCGCGATCGCCGAGATCCTGCTGGAGCTTGGCCACAAAGTACAGGGCAGCGACGCCAAGGACAGCGCCAATACCGCGCGCCTGCGCAAGCGCGGGATTGCAGTGTTTGTCGGCGCTGCTGACGCTCACCTCGATGGTGCCCGCTATGTCGTGATCTCAAGCGCCGTCAAGCCGGACAACCCGGAACTCATGGCGGCGCGTGCGCGCAACCTGCCGGTGATCCGCCGCGCCGACATGCTGGCCGAACTGATGCGGCTGCGCAAGCCAATCTCGGTGACAGGCACGCATGGCAAGACCACGACGACCTCGCTGATCGCGCAGATGTTCGAGCATGCCGGAAGTGACCCGACCGTCATCACTGGCGGCATCATCAATGCCTGGGGCTCCAACGCCCGGCTTGGCAAGGGCGACTGGATGATTGTCGAGGCCGATGAGTCCGATGGCACCTTCATCCGCATCCCGACCCAGATTGGTGTCGTCACCAACATCGATCCCGAGCACCTCGACTACTTCGGCACGACGGAGCGCATGAATGCCGCTTACCGCTCATTCTACACCAACATCCCGTTTTACGGCACGGCGGTGACCTGCATCGACCATCCGGTTGTGCGGTCGATGCTGGCCGAGGCAGCCAACGACGTGATGTGCAAGGTACTGACCTATGGGCTGGCTGCTGACGCTGATCTGCAACTGAGCGATGTGCGTGCCAAGGACGGCGGCACGGCGTTCACGCTGGCGGTCGGCGGGCGGGTGGCGGGCGGCAGCCGCACGGTCACTGATCTATTCATGCCAGTGCCCGGCGACCACAACGCCCTCAACGCCGCCTCGGCCTTTGCCGTGTGCGCCGAGGCGGGCATGGACGATGCCGAGATCAAGGCCGGCATGGCCCTGTTCTCGGGCGTCAAGCGGCGCTTCACGCGCACCGGCTCGTGGAACGGCGCCGGCATCTTCGACGACTACGCGCACCATCCCGTGGAAGTCGCGGCGGTGCTGAATGCCGCGCGGATGATCACCAAGGGCCGCGTCATCGCCGTGTTCCAGCCACACCGCTACAGCCGTGTCGGCAGCCTGTTCGAGGAGTTCGCGCACTGCTTTGGCGAGGCGGATACCGTGTTCGTCAGCCCGATCTATTCGGCGGGTGAAACAGCCGTTGCGGGCCTCGACAACCGTGCCATGGCAGCTGGCATCGAGCGCGCCGGACATAAAGACGTACACGCCGTGCATGGCGAGGATGACCTGGTGCCGCGCATCACCGAACGCGCCAAGCCGGGCGACACCATCATCCTGCTTGGCGCCGGCACCATCACCGACTGGGCCTATGCCTTGCCTGCCCGGCTGGCCGGCAGCGGGGAGATCTCATGACCACGGAGTTCGCTGATCTGGTGCCGGAACTGACGGCGGCGCTACCGGAGATGCGCGGCCGGCTGACGGCCAATGCGCGGCTCGCCGACCTGACCTGGTTCCGCGTCGGCGGCCCGGCGCAGGTGCTGTTCAGCCCGGCTGACGAGGCTGATCTGGCCTATGTGCTGGGGCGCATTGACCCGAACCTGCCGGTCACCGTGATCGGCCTTGGCTCCAACCTGCTGGTGCGCGATGGCGGCGTCAGGGGCATGGTGATCCGGTTGGCCAAGGGCTTTGGCGAGGTGACGGCGGAGCCCGATTGCCGCCTGCGCTCCGGCACTGCCGTGCCCGACCAGAAGCTGGCGCGCGCCGCCGCTGATGCCGGCGTTGGCGGCTTCGCCTTCTATCGCGGCATCCCCGGTTCCATTGGCGGAGCGCTGCGCATGAACGGCGGCGCGCACGGCACCGAGACCAAGGACCTGCTGGTCAGCTGCCGCGCCGTCGACCGGCAAGGCCGCGTCCACACGCTCGACCTGGGTGATATGGCGTACACGTATCGGCACTGCGGCGCGGCGGCTGATCTGATCTTCACGCAAGCCCTGTTCCAGGGCGCGCCGGGCGACAAGGCCGCGATCCTCGCCGAGATGCAGGAGGTGGCGGCTTACCGCGAGGACAAGCAGCCGGTCAAGGCGCGCACCGGCGGCTCCACCTTCAAGAACCCGCCCGGCCACAGCGCCTGGAAGCTGGTCGACGCGGCGGGCTTGCGCGGCTACCGGGTCGGCGGCGCGATGGTGTCGGACAAGCACTGCAACTTCCTGATCAACGACGGCGAGGCGTCGGGGGAGCAGGTTGAGAGCTTGGGCGAGACGGTGCGGGCGCGCGTCCTGGCGCAGTCCGGGGTGACGCTCGACTGGGAGATCATCCGGCTCGGTGAGCCAATGCCGGGGCATTTGACGGGGGCGGCGTTGGTGTTGAAAACGGGTGCTGAATAATGCGATTCATGCATCAGGAAGTAACGCCAAGTAACGCGAAATATTCAAAAGTGCGGTAACCATGATTTTCTGATGCGGGGGGCGCGATTTTGCCGCCGTGCTCCGAACGGGGACACGAAGTTCAGCGTGGTCGAGCCTACGGCGCTCGCCGCAAGCCACCGTCGGCCACGATGAGCATCATGTTCCCACCGCTTGCCCGATCGATCCGCCTCCGGCATTGTACGGAGATCGGGGGAGGGGCCAGCTGATGACCGACGTCGCCGCAGCCGCACTGCCGGGCACGCACCCGCCCGCCTATGACTTCTTCGTCAGCCGCACCGGCGCCGATGCCAAGGCCGCCACCTTCATCGCCCAGACGCTGCGCGAGGCTGGACAGCGGGTGCTGATCCAGGACGACTTCCATGGCGCCAGTTTCATGGCGATGATGGCCGCCGGCTGGTCGTCGGGCGCGCGGCTGGTGTGCGTGCTGTCGCCGGACTATCAGCAGTCGGAGGCGTGCAAGAGCGAATACGAAGTGGCGCTGACCGGCGACCCGCGCAACCTCAAGCGCCGCGTCATCGTGCTGCGCGTCCGCCCGTGCGCGCCGGTGGAGCACTTGAAGCCGCTGCCCTATGTCGATCTG
>JANNSA010000378.1:0-5547 GCA_031402115.1 Hyphomicrobiaceae bacterium
GTCGCTGCCCGAGCACGGGCCTCTTCGGCCTCGGCAAGATGCTTGAGAACGCGGGCCTCGATCTCGTCGTTCTCCAGGCCACCCTTGTTTAGCCGCGCTTTGAGGCTTGCGAGACCGGAAGAAATGAATTCCTCAGCCTCCTCGCGCGCCGTTCGACGCTGCTTTGGATTGATCTCTGTATTCATCAACGCCTCAAACTGAGCCTTCAGCTTGGGCAAGAAGTCTGATGCTATCGGCGCGAGCGAACTACGGTGCTTGGCTTCTGCTGGCACTATTGTCTTGCTACCGCGCTTAGCAGAGACGAATGCCTCAACCACGCGCCGGCTTGCGATGATCGCTCGATCCGAGTTGAGCACAGTGGCTGCCATGACGACGCCGTGTTCAGTGAAGACCCAAGGCGGGGTCCGTCGTCCTCCGCGGCCTTCGTTTGACATCACATTCTGTGATCTCAAACGATCGAACTCCTCATCAGTTAGCTGAAACGCATAGTCAACAAAGCGCGCCTCATTGCGTTTGACGGCCTGATTGAGTGCGCGTGTCTCGATACCGAAATAGCTTGCCAGATCTTGGTCGACGACCACGGGGCGCTCTCGGAACTCGACAATCGCACCATGGACAGTCTCGATCGATACCAGTTCTTTCATCCCCTCCCCCCGCTTTGGCAATCAGATTTTGTGATGTCGATCCTTCAAGTGAATTCCGCACTCAAAGGTGCACTCCTTGGCGCCTTGCGGTCCCATGGAACTGGCCCAGCTATCGTGCCCAGCACCACACCGTTGTTCTTTGGCCCTAGCAAGCGCGCCCATGCCAATCGTCCACGATCGTATTGCAAGATGTCCACTGACTCGCTAACCCAACAGCGCCCGCGCAGCCGCCAAAGCTACCTCCGCATTGGCCCCGTCCGGCCCGCCGGCTTGCGCCATGTCTGCCCGCCCGCCGCCGCCTTTGCCGCCCATGGCGGCGGCGCCGGCTTTGACCAGATCGACAGCGCTGATGCGCTTGGCGAGATCATCGGTAACGCCAGCGACGATCGCGCCCTTGCCATCGTCGGACACCGCGATGAATACGGCAACACCGGAGCCGAGTTGCGTCTTGGCCTGATCGGCGAGCGACTTCAGGTCCTTGGCCTCCACACCTTTGACGATGCGGCCGAGGAATCGGATGCCGTTGATTTCTGCCATACCGGAAGCTGCTGCCTCGCCGCTGCCCGGCGCGACACCGCCGCCCAATGCTAATTGTTTGCGCGCGTCCGACAGCTCGCGCTCCAGCCGCTTGAGTTCCTCCATCAGCGCCTCCACGCGAGGCACGATTTCTGCCGGCGCCACCTTCAAGGCGGCGGCGACGGCGCGGACGCGCTCGTCCTGCTCGGCCAGATGCCGCCGCGCGCCCTCGCCGGTCAGCGCCTCCAGGCGGCGGACACCGGCCGCGACGCCCGAGTCGCTGAGCACGCGTACGAGCCCGATGTCACCAGTGCGCCGCACATGCGTGCCGCCGCACAGCTCCACCGACCAGGCTCGGACCGGGCCAGCGCTCGAGGAGTCAGACCCCTTCGAACTCGAAGGGATCTGACTCCTTACTTTCTGTCCCATGGCGACAACCCGCACTTCATCGCCATACTTCTCGCCGAATAGCGCCATGGCGCCGGTGGCGCGGGCTGCATCAAGGTCCATCAGCCGGGTGGTGACCTCGTCGTTCTGCAGAACCAAGGCGTTGGCCATCGTTTCCACCGCAGCCAATTCGGCCGGGCTGACTGGCTTGGTGTGCGAGAAGTCGAAGCGCAGCCGCGCCGGATCGACCAAGGAACCTTTCTGCGCGACGTGCTCACCAAGCACCTGACGCAAGGCCTCGTGCAGCAGATGCGTTGCCGAATGGTTGGCGCGCGTCGCCGTGCGGCGGCTGTGGTCAACCGTCAGTTCTGCAGCCTCGCCCGCCTTGATTGTGCCGCTCGTAACCGTGCCCAGATGCACCCAGAGATCGCCCAGCCGCTTGACCGTGTCGCTGACCGCGAATCTGCCACCCACTGTACGGATCATGCCCTGATCGCCGACCTGGCCGCCGCTTTCGGCATAGAATGGCGTTTGGTTCAGCACCAGCGCGGCCTCGTCGCCAGACTGTAAACTAGTGACCGGCTTGCCATCCTTGACCAGCGCCCGCACCTCGCCCTCGGCGATTTCGGTGTCGTAGCCGAGGAACTCCGTCGCGCCGTGCTTGTCTTTTAGATCGAACCACACCGCCTCGGTCGCCGCCTCGCCGGTGCCTTTCCAGGCTTTGCGCGCCTCGGCCTTTTGCGCCGCCATCGCCGTGGCGAAGCCATCCGTGTCGACGCTGATTTCGCGGGCGCGCAGAGCGTCCTGTGTCAGGTCAAGCGGGAAGCCATAGGTGTCGTACAGCTTGAAAGCGACGTCACCCGCCAAAGTCGCGCCCTTGGTCAGCTTGCCCGACGCCTCGTCCAACAGCCCGAGACCGCGCTCCAACGTCTTGCGGAAGCGGGTTTCCTCGAGTTGCAGTGTCTCGGTGATCATGGACTGAGCCCGGATCAGCTCAGGGTAAGCTTGGCCCATTTCGCGCGTCAGCACCGGCACCAGCCGGTACATGCTCGGTTCCTTGGCGCCCAGGAGTTGCAGGTGCCGCATGGCGCGCCGCATGATCCGCCGGACCACATAGCCACGGCCCTCGTTGGACGGCAGCACGCCATCGGCGATCAGGAAGCTCGACGCGCGCAAATGGTCGGCGATGACGCGGTGGCTGGCGCGTGCCGATCCCTCGGCAGGCACGCCGAGCAGGTCCACGGAGGCCGCAATCAGCGCCTTGAACAGGTCGATTTCGTAATTGTCATGCTCGCCCTGCAGCACTGCCGCGACCCGCTCCAGCCCCATGCCGGTGTCGATGGATGGCTTTGGCAGATCGACGCGGTCGGTGGTCCCGTCAGACTTGGGTCCGCGCTCCTCGTATTGCATGAACACAAGGTTCCAGATCTCGATGAAGCGGTCACCGTCCTGGTCGGTAGAGCCCGGCGGTCCGCCAGCGATCTTGTCGCCATGGTCGAAGAAGATTTCCGAGCACGGCCCGCACGGGCCGGTATCGCCCATCCGCCAGAAATTGTCCGAGGTCGGGATGCGGATGATGCGACTGTCGGGCAGGCCAGCAATTTTTTTCCACAATGCATGTGCCTGATCGTCCTCGGAATAGACAGTCACCAGCAGGCGCTTGGCATCGAGGCCGTAATCCTTAGTGATCAGCGTCCACGCCAACTCGATGGCGCGTTCCTTGAAGTAGTCGCCGAACGAGAAGTTGCCGAGCATCTCGAAGAAGGTGTGATGCCGGGCCGTGTAGCCGACATTGTCGAGATCATTGTGCTTGCCGCCAGCGCGCACGCACTTCTGCGCCGTCGTAGCGCGCACATAGTCTCGCGTCTCGGCGCCGACGAACACGTTCTTGAACTGCACCATGCCGGAATTGGCGAACATCAGCGTCGGATCGTTGCGCGGCACCAGCGGCGATGACGGCACAATCGTGTGGCCATTGCGCTCGAAGAACTCTAGGAACTTTGCGCGGATTTCGTTGACGCCGGTCATTGGGAGCAAGCCTGCTGAGTGTGGAAAATCTAGCTGGCCCGTGTAACGCCATTCCGCGCTGGCTGCCAAGCGCCGACTTGGCTACGGCGTCAGGGTGCTTCGCGACTACGCACCACCTGTGGGGTGGGATCGAGCACTGCCTGCGGTTGCTCAAAGGCGTAACCCGACCGGAGCTTGCAGCGAGGCGATCACCCAATGCGATGGCATTTCCAGCGCGCCATGGTCTGTGCTCGCTCATTGCGCCTCAGGCGTGATCGCTTTCAGTTCTCGCATCAACACCAAGTCAGTTGGCTCGTAATTATCGTAGGGATAGAGCGCGGCGTGGACGAACCGCAAGCCTAGCCGTTGAGCAAGGGCCAGAGATTGCAGGTTGGTGTAACGAATAGTCACCCAAACGCGCGTCACGTCGAACTCGTGCTCCAAGGCATGCAAGAGTTTTTGAGTGGCGGCATAGCCGACGCCCTTGCCCCAAGCGTGCGGATTGAGCACGTAAGCGAAGTCACCGTCGACGTAGCCATCGCGCGGGTTGGCGTAGATCGTGGCTTGCACATATCCCACCACATCGCCTTGCCAATGCACCGTCCAGTTTAGCCAGCGTTCGCCGTTGGGAAGTTTAGCAAAATCGCTGTTTGCCTCCGCGTCCAGCCGCCAACGCTCGCGATCGGTCGGAATCGGATCGAAAGTGTGCGTGTGGCACCGTGGGTCCTGCATCGCATCGAACAAGGCATCGGCTGTTTCCGCACAGAACGGGCGGATCAACACCTCTGGTGCCGTAAGAGCTATCGGATCAATCATTCTACGTTCGGGTCCATCTGTTGTCGTCGCTACTTCTGCGAGAGCCGCTCGTTTTCGTGCCCTCAGGGGTGCCGGGCGAGCGTTGATTGTCGCGCCAACCAAGCGACACGTGAGCACCGGGGCAATTCTGGGGCACCGGGGCAATTCTGATTCGCCTCGGACAGCAATGCTGTGAGCGATGCAGAACCAGGCATGCTTGGCGGTGGCGGTGGAGCCGGAACGCCGATCTCTTCCCAACGCCGTGTGCAGCCAGTACCAAGGGTTGACCTATCATGGACGGATACCAAGCAATGGAGCCGCGAACTTGACGATAACCCATTCGCACGCTGGCCAGCGTGTGCTGATCACGGCGGCGGCCACCGGCATCGGCCGCGTCACTGCCGAGGCCTACATCGCCGCCGGCGCCCGGGTCTTCATCTGCGATATCAACGCCGAAGCGCTGAGCGAGGCACTGCAGCAGCAGCCCGCCCTAGCCGGCATCGCCGCCGATGTGTCGGATGAGGCTTCAGTCAAAGCCCTGATTCAAGCCGCGCTCACCCATCTTGGCGGGCTGGATATCCTGGTCAACAACGCCGGTATCGCCGGGCCGACCGCCAGCGTCGAGGAAGTCAGCCTGGCCGATTGGCGGCAGTGCATGGCGGTCAATCTCGACGGCGCCTTCCTGTGTGCCCGCGAAGTGATCCCGCATCTCAAGCGGCAGCAATCCGGTTCGATCGTCAACATGTCATCCAATGCCGGCTTGTTCGGTTTCCCGCGCCGCTCGCCTTATGCATCGGCGAAATGGGCGATCCGCGGCTTTACGCGCACCTTGGCGCAGGAACTCGGGCCGTCGGGCATCCGTGTCAACTGCATCTGTCCGGGCGCGGTGTCGGGCGACCGTATTGACCGCGTCATTGCTGGCGAAGCCCAGAAGACTAACAAGAGCCTCAACGAAGTACGCGCTCACATGACCAGCAAATCATCATTGAAGACTTTCATCGCGCCCGACGATATCGCTGGGCTGATCCTGTTTCTCACCTCGGCTGCCGGCGCCCGCATCTCAGGCCAGGAAATCGCCGTTGACGGCCATACGGAGACATTGTGATGCGGCGCCACATTGCTTTGCTCGCAGCCCTTGGCGCGCTGGCGATAAGCCCCGCTCTTGCCGCCGACCCACCGCGCGATCGCGACAAGGAAA
>JANNSA010000379.1:0-2898 GCA_031402115.1 Hyphomicrobiaceae bacterium
CAGCCAGACAAGGCAGGATGATTTTGAAAATTTCAGTGACAATGCTGAACTCTGCTCGCTTGCCGATGAATATTTCGTCCAGTCGGTGCAGGGCAATTTTCGCGGGCATAACTCGTCAACATTTGATCCGAAGCTGAACGCTTCAGCCTTGCTGCCTGCATCGCTTGAGCAGAATCAAAAAATCATCCGCCTGGAGCGCATTGACTGGGTGCCCGCCGCCGATTCATCTCTCAATTTCGACAGGCTTTCGGCGGCGCTCAAACCACGCGATGAGGTTGTTCTCTCCGCCTTCACAAATCTGTTCTTGGGCCGCTCCGGCGAACGGCCTGCCTTTGTGGCCTTCAAGGCAGAATTGAAGGATGATTTGCAGCAAGCGGACTGGCTCGACCGGATCATCCGGCGGCTCGGACTCCTTCATCATTTTCCGGTCAAGGTTAATGAAGTCTATAGTTTCGCGCTGTTCGAATACCTGGCGGCCGACGTTTTCAGGAGCGCCGGTCAACGCGGCATAACCCAGCCCTTCGCCATCGCAACAGTGCTGGAATGCCAAAGAAACCCGGCATTCTTCCCGGTGCCCAAGGGAGCCGCGCACGGCTTCACTGTCGATCTCACGGAACCTGCCCCCCTTCCGGCGACGGTGCGGGAAGTGCTGCATGTCCGGTTGGACTATTCACACCGCCATGTGATACGCTTCGGCCAGTGGCCCGGCCCAAAACCCGTGCCCGGCCTTGTTCCCGCCAGAATCCGCCACTTGACGCGGCTGTGCGAAACAACCGGGCGCGCCGACTTTGGTGCTGGCATTGTCGCTAGGGTGCCGTGAATGAGTGTTGCTGAGATGCCTTCCATACAAACAGCTGCGTCAAACGGCCAGGGCATCGTATCGGCGCTGCTGACGGGAACGGCGCGGTTGGGCTCGCTTGCGGCGGCAGAGCCTGAAGACGCCGCCGAAGCCTTGCTCAGCGGCGAAGCGCGGGATGGAGCGGCCATTGCCGATTTTGACCGGGAATGCCTGGCGGAATTGGAGAATTTCCGCAAAACTATCCTGGGCTTGGAGGGCCGGAAGTTTGATGTGGCGCTCGGCAGGCTGGTGCGGCTCATGGCGATTGTCCGGCGCATCAGGCCGCTTGGCACTGTGGTGCACTTCCACAAGAATTATGTCGCGTGGAACGCTTTTTTTGAGAATTTCGTGGTGGACGAAGGCCTCGACCTGCGCCGAGAATATTGGCGCATTCTGGCGCTGACGCAGGAGATTGCCGCCCATGCCGGCCTTTCGGGGCGGCGGCTGATGCCGATGTGGCAGTCAATTTGCGGCGAATGCGGCGGCACGGGACTTTACCCGCAAAGCTATCTCCGCATCGCGCTGATGGGCCTGCGGCAATTGCCGCTGGGCGATGAATTCGATGCCAATGAGGATTTCGCGCTGCATGGCCTGGCCCGCTGGGCGGCAAACCGGAGGCCGGGCAAAAACGAGTTCATGCGCGAGTGGAGGCTTTTGGAAGGGGATTTTCCACGCACCCCGGATTTTTGGGGAAGCCATGTCGAGAAGTCTATCAACTCCATGGAACTAGAAATTTATGAACGAACCAAGAAGGCGCAAAGGACATTTGACGCGGCATCTTGGTGGAGAGCAGACATAGGCGGAGTAGAAGCGAAACAAGGATTGCCGAGAAGAGAGTTGGCTCCACCTCCGCCCGAACTCCATGAGACTTTCCTGCGGCGGGCGGGAGAGCCGTTTGGAAATATAAACACATTGCTTGGCCAGCTCATACGGCGTCACCGCCAATACGCTGATAGGTCTGGCGATATATTTTATCTGGTCCGCACCGCTTGCAATGTGGGAATGCGATTGATCGAGAAATCTCCAATTGGCGAAGAAAGAGCCCGCGGCGAGTCAGCAATTGAATTGGCGCGACTGGCTTTCATATATGATCCCACTAATATCTTCGCTTGGGCGTTGTTCCGTCGAGCGCATTTGGCGATGGATAGATGGGTCGATGCAGAATTGATCGGTTGGGAGACTATCCGCCGTTACCCTGACGATCCGAATCAACGCACCCAGCTCGCCACGGTGCTGGCTGAGCGGATGGGCAAGCCGGAAGAGGCGGCGGCCTTGCTGCGCGAGACGATCACGCTATTCCCGGGAGATGCCTATGCGCGCAACCAGCTCGCCACCGTTCTGGCTGAGCGGATGGGCATGCCGGAAGAGGCGGCGGCCTTGCTGCGCGAGACGATCACGCTATTCCCGGGAGATGCCTATGCGCGCACACAACTCGCCACGGTGCTGGCGGATGATATTCACGATATTGAGAGTGCCCGCAAGGTGCTGAAGGAAGCACAAGTTTTTGGCGCTGCCAATGATGTAACGCGGGGATTGCTGGCCAAGCTCGATCAGGGCAGGCCGTTGCGCGGCGATCGCCAGAACCAGCGCAACCGAATTGTGGCAAGCTTGCCCGGCACCTTGAACTTGCCTGGTGCGGTGGCCCGGCGCGCCTTGTTTTTGTTTGAGAACGGGTTGGCAAGCCAGGATGAAACCCGCAAAATTATGGAGGCCCAACCGCCGGACCCCTATGTGGCCTACGCGGCCCTGCGCGCCGGATCATGGCAGCCGCCGATGAAGACCAGCTTTTATTTCGCTTTCGAGGAGGCGGCACGAAGCGGCTCCGCAGCGGCGCTGCGCGCGCTGATCAGCCGGGCACGCCCGCTGGAGCAGATGCTGGTCAATCAGGCCATTGCCGTGATTGAGCAGAAGCCCCTGCCCGCTGCCAATTTGCCATTAAATGAGGGGGCAGAGCTTCGCCTCTCAAATGTCGTGAATCTGTTTGCCGCAAAGATAGCGCCTGCGACGGAGAAACAACTCATTCTCTTGCGTGACATGTCGGCTTCGTTGCTGTCGACTTC
>JANNSA010000380.1:0-2029 GCA_031402115.1 Hyphomicrobiaceae bacterium
CGTCGAGATTGCGCTCGTGTTCGATGCGTGGGCTATCGCCAAGCAACACTCTGAACTTGTCGTCCTTGTAGACCACCTGCGCGTGGATCTCCTTGATTTCCCCGCTGTTGCGCATCCGCTTCAGAATGCCGCCGATCATTGGGATGTATTTCACCTGGCCCTTGAACGGGATCAGCACCGCCTCCTGGCCGTCAGGCATCAGGCCGTCGCGCGCGGCCTTCATGGCGGAGGCATAGAGCGAGTTGCGATCGGCCTCCAGCAGCTTCGGGGTACTGGTGAGCGCTGTCACCACCGTCCGCACGAAGCGATCCGGCGAGACGTGTTCCGGTAGCATCTTGGCGAACTCGGGCTGCATCAGTCCCAGGTTGTGGCGCAGTTCGGCTAGTTGTTGGCTCACAGTGCGTCTCCTTCGTCAAACTCTCCGGCGATGTCGGGGTGAATATCACTGGCGGCGCAGGCACTCAAGTCGGCTGGGCCGGCGAGGCGGACCGTGAACTGCGAGCAATGCGCCTTGGCCTGGCTGGCGGAGTCAGCCCACACCAGCCGCGTTGCTGGCATGGTCACGGCCTCGACGATGTAGAGCTTCTTGACGGCGGTGCGTGGTTTGCGTGGAGCGCTCATGGCTTCGATTTCCTCTGGGTGACTCGGAAGTTACGGTAGGCTTTGCGCGTGTAGCTGATGTCAGTCTCGCCGACCATGCCGGACGAGACGGTCCATTGGCCGCAGGTGACTTTGCTGTGATCGCCACTCGCCATCAGCAGCTTTGCCTTGGCGGTGTCCTTCATGGCGATGGCGTCTTTCTCGATGCGTGACGCGGCGGCGTATTCCTCGCACAGTTCGCGGAAGTCGGCATCGCCAGTCACGTCCTTGGCCTTGCAGGGATCGCCGAACGGATAAATGCGCTGGATGACTTCCAAGTCGTCGGGGAAGTCTGGCGTTGGCGGCTGGTTGGCGTCGACGCTGGCCCAGAACTGCGCGGCGCGCTCGAGAATAACGTCCTGGTAATCCGGTATCGCGTCACGCTCCAGCAGTTGCACCTGGTTGCCACCGATCAGCACGCCGATGTAACCCTTGCTCACGCCGGACACCAGCATCTGGTGTTGCAGCTGCAATTCGATGTGCAGCGGCGCCTCGACGGTGCCGTCCTCGTGGTAGAGCCACTTGTTCTTAGACTCCAGCCAGTCAACGGCTTTGATTTCGAGTATGGCTTCGATGGCCCCGACATCATCGACCACCGCGTAGTCAAACGAACTGCCGATGCTGAGCGACGGTACGTTGATATATTCCTTCATCGGCCTAACCGTCCAGCCCTGATCCTTGGCAATGCCTTTGGCGATCGTGGCTTCCAGCCGGTTGCCCCACTTCACGCGCTCGGTCACCTCAAACGGCGGAATGAGCTTCTGCGCCTTGCGGTGCCAGAGGTCGTACTTGGTGAGGTATGGGCTGACGTTGAAGAGCGCGGCAATGTCGCTGCTAGTGAGGTCTTCGGCGCGGCGGGCCAGCCACGCTTCCTCGGTGGTAAACTCGTGGTAACGTCGCAAGCCTTCGCTGATGATGGGCACGGGCCTTCTCCTTGATTGAGTCCTCGCGATCCTGCGCCCGGGAAACTGCGATGTCAACATTTGACGACGCACCGGAAACGTGATCGGATTCCGACCATGACAACTCGCACCATGACTGCCGCGCAGACCAAGAGCGCCATGAACGGGCTAATGCGTTGCGTTCAATACAACAAATCGTGGGCTGAACTGGCGCGCCGGCTGTCGAAGGTCGGGCCGTCGAAGGTCGACCGGCAAACTGTGTGGAACTGGCACCAGCGCGACCGCTTGGTGCCGGCGGAGTGGGCGTCGGCGGTGGCCGCCATGTCGGGCGGCTTGACCACCCGGGAAGAATTGCGGCCTGACGTGTTTACCCCGCCGGCATGATCTCCCTCCGCCCCTATCAGGACCGCTTGCTGGATCAGGTGCGGGGCGCCTACGCTCAGAACGTGCGGGCCGTGCTGCTGGTCAGTCCGACCGGCTCCGGCAAG
>JANNSA010000381.1:0-6284 GCA_031402115.1 Hyphomicrobiaceae bacterium
GCCTTATTCGCTATGATCGTTTTGTTCGCGGTAAGTACCATCACAACGATTTCCGCTCTGACCGCTGAAGACCGCAATATATGGAAATAAATGGTAGCGAGACCCAGACTTGAACTGGGGACCTACGGATTATGATTCCGCTCAAACGGAACATCATAGGAACACATACATTCGCACGCTTCCTGTTATAACTGTGCTATTTCAACGTGATAATAAAATATCCCGCAACACGGCGACTCGCCCCAGCGCTTGCGATTCTGCTACCTATTTGCTACCAATCAGTACCCATGGACTGATCCACGGAATCGACACACGGATTTTCGAGGTTGTAGCATGTCGCGGCCACCGCTCACCGACGTCGCCGTCCGCGCTCTCAAGCCGCCGTCCGGTGGCACCATCGAACTATGGGACGGCAAGTTTCCAGGCTTCGGCGTGCGCATGTCCGCCAAAGGCACCAAAGCCTTCGTCCTGCTTTATCGCATCAAGGGGCGGCCGCGACGTCTGACCCTTGGCCGCTATCCGATGTTGAGCTTGACCGAGGCGCGCCGCGCCGCCCAACTGGCACTGGCGCAGGTCGCGACCGGCGTCGATCCGGCCGTCAGACGGCAGTCACCCGCAACCACCGCTAACCTGTTTGCGTTCGAGACCTTCGCCGCTACATTCATCGAGCGCTACGCCAAACCGAAGAACCGGGATTGGCGAGAGACCGAACGGTTGATCAGTCGCGAGTTCGTGCCACATCTAGCCGCTCAAGATGTGCGCGAAATCACGCGTGCCGAAATCCTCGCGGTGATTGACGCCATCGTTCTCCGCGGCTCGACCGGCTCTGCGATCCATGCACTGGCCGCCGTGCGTCGGTTGTTCAACTGGGCGGTCGAGCGCGGCGTCGTCGAGCACTCGCCAATTCAGGGTCTCAAGCCACCGGGACGGATCAAATCGCGAGACCGGGTGCTGTCCGACTTCGAGCTTGCTGCCGTCTGGCAGATTGCCGATCGCATCGGCTACCCATTCGGCCCTATCGTACAGCTCCTCATCCTAACCGGCCAACGGCGCGGCGAGGTTACCGGCATGCGCTGGTCAGATATTGATCTTGCTGCGGGTCTATGGTCAATCACCTCGGAGCGTAACAAATCCGGCCGACCGCATGAAGTTCCGCTGACCAGGTCGTGCGTCGATATTCTGCGCGCTCAGCCGCGCGCGCATGAAATCCTAGTGTTCCCCGCCAACCGGCACGAAACCGAAAATCCGGTCTCAGGTCACGGCAAGGCAAAGCACCGCATTGAGACAATGAGCGGCGTTACCGGCTGGACTCTGCATGACCTGCGCCGCACGACGGCGACCGGCATGGCCAAGCTGAAAGTTCCTCCGCACGTGATCGAGCGGGTGCTCAATCACGCGTCCGGCAGCTTCGCTGGTGTCGCCGGGATCTATAACCGTTTCGGCTATCTCGACGAGATGCGCACCGCGCTCGAAGCCTGGGAGTGCCACCTGACAACACTTTCCCCTACCTCTGGAATCGCGACATTCGCGACATCAGGCAAAACGACATCAACGAGAGCCCCGACGTGCTGATCGGTGCTGTACCCCAAGCGAAGCCAACCACGCACTCGGCATCATCAAGGATTGCGTCAATCGTGCAACGCATTCTCAATCATGTCTCGGGAATTTTCGCTGGGATTGCCGGCGTCTACAACCGCCACCCCTACATCGATGCGATGCGCGACGCTCTGCAGCAATGGGCCGAATGGGTGCAGGCGTTGCAACGTTAACTGGCGAGTTCAGTTGCGTCGGCACATCCGAACGTGATTGAAGGCTTGCCGAACTATGTCGCCCGACATGCATGCATGGTCGTTGCCGCTTCGACATACAATCGCTTGAACCAGAAACACGAAGCACGTTCAACCATGCTCAGCTACGCGGCAACTTGCGGTCGCTTGCCGGAAAACCACAGACCTTCTACGATTATGTGTCGCCTGGGCTAACCGGGTTGCATCGCGATGCTCCCTAACATGGAGTGTAGCGATGTCAGACTATCGGCTCGTTGACAAGAAGGGTTTGAAGACGGTTTACGGCATACCCTATTGTCCGCAGCATATTGCGCGACTTGAGAAGGCCGGAGAGTTTCCCCAGCGGATCACTCTCGGCGCTTGCAGAGTTGCCTGGTATTGCTCGGAGGTAGAAGCCTGGATCGCCTCACGTCGGACTTGACGACGACACAGCGACGCCTCCTGAAAAGGAGCGCCCCCGGAGTAGCTACCGGGGGTTTTTCCATGTCTGGGTTGGTCGTGGCATGTCGTGCTCCAGCATGTCAGAGCGTGTCGCAGCTCGGCCTGGCGCGGCAATGTCGGGCCGCGTCAGGGGCCTCCACGTTTTCGGCAGCGACTTGGTCGCCGGTGGCGATGGCGGCAACAGGGCGAAAAAGCCAAGCGCGGAAATCACTTCGCACGCGGTCGCCAGAAATATTGACAGCAGCAGTCGCACCGTCTCCGGTTGCAAACCACTCAGCCGCGAAAGCAGCGCCGATTGCGCATCAGCTTCCTCGGCAGGGGATTGGATGCCGACGGCAGCGGCGCGGTAGTTGGCACAGAATTGTTTGTCCTGCGATGAGTTCGCATCGGCACATGCGGACGATGATTGCCATCTCGGACTTTGCTTCATGGTCGCGAGCGTCTTACGGAGGTCAACCTGCTGGTGTCGTGCAGCGGTTGTCGTATCGCGATTGTTGGCAGCGAAACCAAGCGCGGCGGTGAACGAGTAGATCGTCGCCACAATCCAGATGATGAATGCGGCCGTTGCACGGAGTTTATGATTGGTCCATGCCAACACGGCGACAGGAAGTATGAGCCACTTCACGACATCGAGTGCGACAGAAAAAATCGCCCACGTGATGCTGTCGGCCGGTGTCGTTCCGAGTTGGTACGAAAAGCGCCAGTTCATCACCGTCGTGCAGGCACAGGCGACAAGGATCGCGAGCGTTGCAAAAAATCGCGCCAGCGATCGACTGGCGAACAGAGACGTGAGCGAGCGCATCGGCGTGTCCTTGGGTTTTCGAGGACACATTCACTACAGTTTTTCTACTCGCCAAAAAACGAGCGCAGTTTTCTGCAATGAGACGTGAGACGCGTTAGAGTTCCACTACGCGAATGAAGAATAATTCTCGATGACGATTATTTTTAGTAGACACGCGCACCAAGCAGCATGAAGAGGGGAGAGCGTCGTGGATCGGATGGTGCCGGAGCCTCGCACATTCAAAGAATTGGTCGAGGCAGATCTGCGTCGCGCGGCGCGGCTCGTCATCAAAGTGCAAGACGAGATCGATCCACAGTTTCGAATGTCCACACCGGAGGGTGACTACTGGATCGCGGTCACGCTGCCAGCCGACGGGCACGAGCGGACACAGATGCTGCGTCGATTGTCGACGTTCATGGCGTGGAAACAGGTGCGCGCCTTTTCAATGGCGTGTGAAATGTACGAGCCCGATGCGGTGTACTGCGTCGGGCTCGGAGTGAACGAGCAGCACCATTGTCTCGCACGCATTCGGCGTCAGCCGCGACCATGGGCTTCGAATAATTTTGGAAACGTCGAATGGTTGCCGGGGGCATCGATCGATCCCGCGATCCACGATCTGTTGCCGCGTGGGCCGCGACCGATGACGCCGAAAGAAATATCGGCATTGGAAAAGTGGTTCGGCGCGAGCGGCACGTTTCCAGCCGTCCACATTCCGACCGGCGAAGTGCGAGGTCTCAAATGACCGATGTCTGCGTGTCCAAAATCAACGCCAACCATACGTTCGCTTCGCGGGTAATATGGTAGACTGACGTTCTATGGATCAGAACACCAAGGACATTCTGAACGCAGTTTATTTTATCAAGGAGCGCATGCTCTCCCAGGACGATATTCGCGACATCATCCGCAATGAAGTGCCTCAGATTGTCCGAGGCGAGGTCAACGACATCCGCGCAGAACTCACATCGATCCGTCGCGACCTGGAAGCTCTGACAGGCAAGGTCGACAATATCGTGGGCCAACCGAGGGAGATTGATCACGCGCTTGAGCGCATTGCGGCGATCGAGCGCCACTTGGGCATCAGCAAGCTGATCGCGGCGTGAGACGGAATTGACGCCGACGCGCATTCTGAACACTTGGCGCATTGTGTAAAATGCTGCCACGCGCGATCAATGCCGTGATGGATGGGCCAGGCTCAAACAAAACCCAACGGCGCCTGTCGCCCCATTGAGAGCCAAGACAGGCGCCGCGGTGGTATCGGGCGCCCAGCTCGACGCGGGCCCCGACCGTGATCATCATGACCGGCCCTGAACGCTTAAAGTGCTCGCCCGGCAGGACCGTGATCCCACCGGCCCTGGCGAAAAGCGTGCTGGCAACTCGGAAGCCGATGTTGTTGTTGCGGTTGTCGGGTTGGTTCCTGTTGCGGTTGGCCGAGCGGAGGTTCTGTGGATTGTTGTTCCAGGAACCGCCGCGCAGAACGCGAAGAGACGGGCCCGGTCAGGCTCCGGGGCGCGACACGGGGCCATTGCGTTGGCGCTTGCGCCAGAACAATCAGCAACAAAAGCGAGGCCCAGAGGCGGAGAGATGTACGATCCTCCAATACTCAAGTACGCCGAGTCTGACCGTGCGCGCCAGTGGTTCCATCCGAAACAGCACAACAAAAAAATGCGGTCCGCCTCGGGCGGATCAGCTTGAGCTGCGGCGCGTGTCAGGCAGCGTGCCCAAGACGTAAGGAGATGAGGAATTAGGAGGTTAGAGCGTTCTGGCAACTCGGAAGCCGATGTTGAGGTTGCGGCTGCCGGGATGGTACCTGTCGCGGAAGGCCGAGCGGAGGATCTGAGGAAGGAGGAACCAGGAACCGCCGCGCAGAACGCGAAGAGGCGTGTCACCACCGGGCCACACCGAGCCATCATTCGGTGCACCCTGATAATCGGGGTGCCAGTTGTCCTCGCACCACTCCCAAACATTGCCGTGCATATCGTGGAGGCCCCAGGCGTTCGGTGGGAATTTACCGACCTCGACGGTGCTGCTTTCGGAGAACTGTGCCTGCTGCTTCGTGATGGAGTTGCCGTATGCGTATGGCGTGGTCGTGCCGGCCCGGCAGCAGTATTCCCACTCGGCCTCGGACAGCAGTCGGTAGGGCTTGCCGCTTGCCTTCGATAGCCACGCACGATACGTCCGTGCATCCTCCCACGAAACGTTGATGACTGGCTGACGGCCGCGCCCCCAGCGGGTCTCTGGATTGTGCTTCACACCGCCAGCAGTAACAGCCGCATCCCATTCCTCAAACGTGATGGCGAAACGGCTCACCGCCAACGGCGCCTTGATGGTCACCTTGTGCGGCGGCTTCTCGCTGTCGTTATCGCTGGAGCCCATCGTGAACACGCCGGGTGGTACAACCACCATCTCCGGGCCGTGCTCGTGATCCTTGAACCACTCCGCCTTGCCGTTGCCGGGTCTGAACCAGCCTTCGGCCGCGCCGTGGATGATCTTGGCATCAACCTTGATGCGGCCTTCGGACGTCGAACTCGTGCGGACATTCCCCAAGACCGAGGAGTGTTGTTTGACTTCCGGGGGCTGCGTCTTAGCCGTTAAATCACGAAGGCGGAAACGCGCGACAAGGGCGTGACGCCCCTCGGGCACTTCTGCAAGATAGTACTCAAAGGCCGCCACCGAGCCATTGCGCTCGACCTCGGCAAACAGGCGGTCTTCTGCATCTGCGACGGTCGTGGGGGCGCTAGCAGCTTGGTCCGATGACACCTTACCACCCGAGCGCGGAACGCCGAGGGCGTCGAGTGCACGGACGATGGTGCGGATGTCGTCAACCGGCACAGAGTGGATCTGATCGAACGGCTTCGGGATCTGTTTGGCTGGATCAAGCTCGCCGGTATGCGTGTTGACAAGCTTGTCCTGCCGGTCGCCGTGAGCGGCTTCGGAGCGCACCCATTTGGAGCGTACGGACTCGGGCGACCAGATGACGATCACGGCCTTCGCCGCGTCGAGCTGACGGTCTATTTCGGCACCAAACGACCCGGTTGGCAAGAGGCTCGTGTCCCACCACACGTCGTAGCCAAGATCACCTAACTCTCTGGCCAGTTCCGCCGCCTCGGTGACCCTGGTCTTAGAATAACTGATGAAAATATCGATCATGAGTCTGTCCGGCAGCTGATCGAGTTCGGAATGCACTCATAACAAGTGTGGCCGCGAACCGAAAGAGGATCAGTGCGTTCCCGCCTTCCGCTCAAACCACCCGCCTTCGAACACCGCCCGCCGTAGCC
>JANNSA010000382.1:0-1889 GCA_031402115.1 Hyphomicrobiaceae bacterium
CCACGGATGCGCTTGCGAGCGCTGGTGAGCTGGCCCTTGTCGGCCATTTCGGCGAGCAACACCTTGAGCGCGATCTTCTCGGCGCCGCGGATGCCGAAGGCTTGGGCAATCTCGCGCTTGCCAACTTTGGCTGTCGAGCCGTGCACGAATTCAAGCACCTGCTCGGCCGTCGGCATGCCGAGCGGCCGCCGTTCGGATTTTGCGGTGCCGGGTTTGCGTGCGGCGGCGGCTTTGCGCGGCGCGGCGGAAGTCGGGTCATTCTGTTTGCGTGCCATGCGCGCAAGCCTACACGATCTACTGGAATGTTCGAAACAGCAGGCTGACGTGCTGAACAACGAAACAGCTGGCAACCGCAAATATCCTGGACGCGAGCCGGCGGCCCGGCGCGTATGCCCACGATTATTCCCGGAGACAGACTCGACACTCCGGCATGGTATGCCTATAAGGCTGCTGCTCGTGTCGAAACGCCGATCCAGATCGGTTTCGCACAGGCCTTTGCCCAGATAGCTCAGCTGGTAGAGCACGTGACTGAAAATCACGGTGTCCCTGGTTCAACTCCAGGTCTGGGCACCACTTTTCCCGGCAATGCGGTTATCCAGACCGAGCCTGCTCGTGCAACTTCAAGCCGGATCGCCGATGCGGTAGGCCGTCGCGTGCGCGGGCGTTTCCAGGCCAGGCAGGTTGCGCGGATCGGGCTCGGGGGCGCCAACCACCAGCTGGATCGGAATGATGCCGGCCCAGACGGGCCAGGACAGATCCGCCTCGAGGTCCGTCGGCATGCCCGCGGAAATTTTGGCGGAACCCTCAAGGATCGGCATCGATAGGATCGCGGTCGCCTTCAGTTCCTGCGCATTGACGGGCCGTAACGCCGCCCAGCGACCGGGCAGAATGTGCTCCATGAAGCGTTCCAGGTGTCGCTCCTTGGCGGCGGGTTCGGTGACGGTCTCGGCGCGGCCAAACAGCATCACCGAGCGATAGCTGACGGAGTGTTCCAGGCCTGAGCGGGCGAGCACCAGGCCATCGATCAGGGTCACCGTCAGGCAAACTTCACTGTCCGCCGCTTGCCGCATCAGCCGGCTCGCCGAAGAGCCGTGCCAATAGACCCGGTCGCCCTCACGCCACTGGAAAGTCGGCGTAACGATCGGCGCGCCGTCCAGGATGTAGCCGACATGACAGACGGGCATGGCATCCAGTATGGCATCAACGGCGGCGCGCTCTTGCGTCGACTTCTCGAACAGGCGGCGCGCCCGGCTGCGCGGGGTCGGCGTCAAAGTCTCGGTCATGGCGGTCAGTCCTTGGCAGGTGCGGCGGATACGGCGGCAGAGTTCAACGGCAGAGTGCCAAGCAGTCATGGCATTCCCGATTGAACGGTTGCAAGCGGCCAGCCGCGAAGCCGTATCGGCGTTCCGCGGGCTGAACAATGCCGAGGCCACGTCGTTTCTGGAGCCCGAGCGCTGGATCACGCCGATTAACCGGGCGACTGCGGCAACCGGCATCGCTGCCGCAGCAAGTCTGATGGTCGAGTTCGACCAGGCGGCTGACGACGCCAACCCAAACCATCTTTGGTTCAAGCCGCGCCATCTACTCTTCGTCTATGTTGACAGGGTGGTTGTCGCCACGACGCAACAGGGCAAGAGCCTGGCGCGTGCGCTTAGTGGAGACTTGACGGCGCGCGCCACTGACGCTCGGCACACGCAGAGTGTCTGTGAGGTCAACCGCGTGCCGCCCAATCCCAGTTCCGATGCTTGCCATGCCGGGCTCGGCTGCGCGAAAGTTGGCGGCGATCGCTATGCGGCCACCGGCAAGACATGCGTTGTGTGCGCAAAAGCGTTACAGGCAAAGGCCTGCCCAAACTGCACGGCCTCGAAGTGCTCAAACGCCTGCGCGCC
>JANNSA010000383.1:0-30862 GCA_031402115.1 Hyphomicrobiaceae bacterium
TTGTCGCCACCGGCCGCCTCAACGGCCGGAGCCCGCTCGATGCCATCCGAGCCGCCCTCGCCGCACCAACCGGCGACGCTACCGCTTGATCAGCGGACGGTGAGGGGTGAGTAATTACGAACATCCGCCTTTCGCGATTGACAAACAAACGCTATTAGCTGGCTCCTCATGTCAGCTTTCCTTACAGGTGGTCGATGGCGCGGCGGTTGCCTTCCCTGAACGCGCTGCGGGCCTTCGAGGCTGCGGCACGGCATGTCAGCTTCACGTTGGCTGCAGCGGAACTGAACGTCACGCATGCGGCCATCAGCCGGCATATCCGCGAGTTGGAGGCCTGGCTCGGGATCGCGCTGTTCGAGCGCACCGGGCGCGGTGTCATCCTGACGCCTGACGGCGCCGCCTATGGCCGCGATCTGACGCCGGCCTTTGACCGGCTGGCCGAGGCTACCAGCCGTCATGCCGTGCGCCGGCCGACCCCGCGACTTTCGGTCAGCGCCGAGCCGTCCTTTGCGACGCTGTGGTTGCTGCCAAGGCTTGGCGCGTTCGCAGCCGCCCATCCGGAAGTCGATCTGGTACTTAATCCGAGCGAGATCCTGGTTGATTTCAGCCGCGACGGGGTTGACCTGGCAATTCGCTCCGGCACTGGCCCCTGGCCCGGCGCGATCGCCGTAAAACTGCTGGATTCTGATCTGTTTCCAGTCTGTTGCCCCGACCTTCTCAAGGATGGCGCATTCGCGACGGTCAAGGCGATGGCGGGCGCCACACTGTTGCATGACGACACCAAGCAGGTCTGGGGCGAGTGGCTGGCGGCGGCTGGTTTCGTCGCCACAATGCCAACAAAGGGGCCGATCCTGGGCGGCTATCTCGCGATCAGCGCCGCTGAGAACGGCCAGGGCTTTGCGCTGGCCGATCTGGTGACAGCGGCTGACGGCTTGCTCGACGGCCGCTTAGTGCGGCCGTTCGAGACATCCATCCGCCGCGGCGCCTATTGGTTCGCCCGCCCCGAGACGGTTCCAGAATCGCCTGCGGCCCAAGCCTTCTGTCAATGGCTGCGACAGGAACTGGCGGACACGCTGGCGCAGCTGGCCGCCAGGCCTGCGACGATCATCCCAGTCCAAGCATCCGCTTGACTTGCGCCTGATCGACCGCGCCACCGGCGAAGTCATCAAAGCTCTTGGCAGTGGTTTTGATGATGTGGTTGGCGATGAACGGTGCGCCCTCGGCAGCGCCCTGTGCGCTGTCCTTGATGCAGCACTCCCATTCGAGCACGGCCCAGCTATCGTAATTGTAACCAGCGAGCTTGGCGAAGATGCCGCCGAAATCAACCTGGCCGTCGCCCAGCGAGCGGAACCGGCCAGCCCGCTTCAGCCACGGCTGAAAGCCCGAATAGACGCCCTGGCGGCCATCGGGATTGAACTCGGCGTCCTTGACGTGGAACGCCTTGATGCGCTCGTGATAGATGTCAATGAAGGCCAGATAGTCGAGCTGCTGCAACACGAAATGTGACGGGTCGTAATTAATGTTGCAGCGCTTGTGGTTGCCGGTGGCTGCCAGGAACATCTCGAAAGTAACGCCGTCGACCATGTCCTCGCCAGGATGAATTTCGTAGCAGACGTCGACGCCCGCAGTGTCGAAGCGATCGAGGATCGGCTTCCAGCGGTTGCCCAACTCGGCGAACGCCGTCTCGATCATGCCAGCCGGCCGTGGCGGCCACGGATAGATGAACGGCCACGCTAGCGCGCCGCAGAAAGTGACATGCGCGCTGAGGCCCAGATGCTGCGAGGCGCGCGCCGCCATCATCATCTGTTCCACCGCCCACGCCTGCCGCGCCTTCGGATTGCCCCTGACGGCAGCTGGCGCGAAACCATCGAACGCCTCGTCAAAGGCCGGATGCACGGCGACCAGCTGGCCTTGCAGATGCGTCGACAATTCAGTGATACGCAGCCCATGCTTCCAGGCGATGCCGGCTACTTCATCGCAATAGGTCTTCGATTCCGCCGCCTTGGCGAGATCGAACAGCCGGCCATCCCAGGTTGGGATCTGCACGGCCTTGTAGCCGAGCGATGCCGCCCATTGGCAGATCCCATCCAACGTGTTGAACGGCGCCGCGTCACCCGCGAACTGCGCCAGAAACAAAGCTGGTCCCTTGATATCGGTCGGCATCGGCGTCTCACTCCCCGGCTGGCAGCATGATGTTAAGCCAACCATGCCGGTTGCGCGGGCAGTTCGGCAAGGGGGGATGTGGTTGTCAGGGCGATCGTAGCGAACGGGCTGGCATCGAAGCGGTCGTCCGTACACTTTCCGCAGGCGGTCCAGATGCGCGATACGGCTGGCATTCTGGTCATCATGTAGGCGACCGTTGGCGATGTCGAGGAACGCGTGACTGAGATCGAGGAGCGCACCACAAAACTCGAACAGCGCGCCGGCCCCGCCAACGCTTAGAATTGCCAGGGCCGGTGCGTCAGGCGGGCTTAGGGCAGTCAGCACACCACGTGCATCACTTCGAGTGCGATTGTGCGGCCGCGTAGGGTGCGAAAGGCGTCTTCGCCGTATCGCACCAGAGGCTGGCGCTGACGGCCGTTCGTGGTGCGATACGGCCTGAAGAAGGCCTTTCGCACCCTACATAGCCGCAACTCAGTTTGCCGATGAAGTCGCAGCGATGAGTGATCGCTGGTAGAACTTCAACCTCACTATTCGAGAATAGTTGCCGCGCAGGCCTCGTCGGTGACCAGCACGTCGACGAGGCCGGCGCGCAGGGCGCCGCGGATGGCGCGGGCCTTGCCGAGGCCGCCTGAGGCGAGGATGACGCAGTTGATGGCGCGCAATTCATCGGGTGAGATGGCAATGGCGCGGCGGTTGAGCGGATGGTCGACCAAGGCGCCCTGATCATCGATCCAGTGCGCGCACAAATCGCCGGTGGCGCCGGCCGCAACCAGGGACTTGAGGTCTTTCTTCTCGATCAGGCCAACCGCGACCATGGTGGCGTCAGGCGCAACGGTGCCAACTGAGATCAACGCCAGATCGACCTGCCGGGCATGGCTGAAGGCCTCGCGCAGGATAGCCTGGTCCATCAGGATGTCGCGGGTTGCCTGCGTATCCGTGAGTGCCGGGCCGGCGATGTAATAGCATTGCGCGCCGAGGATGTCGGCAAGGTGCGAGGCGGTTTCATAGGTGTTGATGACGGAGCCGCGCATCAGACCGCCAAGCAGCGACACCACGGTTAAGTTAGGCAAATGCTGGCGCGGCACGGATTGCAGGCTGAGCCGCAGGGTGCGGCCCCAGCCAACGCCAACTGCCATGCCATCGCGCAAGCGGTCGCCAAGTACAGCACCCGCAGCCGCACCAATGACCGGCGGAATGCTGGCGGCATCGGGCGGCGTCGGCACCACCACGGCCTCGTCCAGGCCAAACCGCTGCTTCAGGCCCTGTTCCAGCGCGACGCAACTGGCCAGCCGGCTGTTGATACGGATTTGCACGATGCCCTGCTCGCGCGATTGCGCCAGGAGCCGGTTGACGCGCAATCGCGTCAGACCAAGCTGCTTGCCAACCTCGTCCTGGGTCAGGCCAGCGACGAAATACAGCCAGGCAGCGCGGGTGATCAGCTGCTCATCACGGTCGAGCGGGATGACGTGCGACGGCCCCGCCGGGCTGACAGCGGGTTGCACAAGGCGTTTCTTGCGTGGCTCCAACTGAGTCATCGCGGATTCCAAGGGTTGCGGGCTGGCCCCGCTGTTCTCAAAGTGAAGGTCCCTGAAGCTTGTCCCACGGCACGTTGAAAGGGCGTCCATCCACAAGCGACTCAAGCAGGGCGCAGGTGACCGGCATTCGGGCCGCGTCGAGCCGGCCGGCCGTCATCAGTGCACGCAGCGTTGGCGCCAGCGCCTGACCAAGTTCCGCGCCCTCGACGGTTTCGCCCTTCATGGCGCCGGCCATGGCCTCGCCGAATGTGCGGCCAAGCCCCAATTGCCGGCCGAGGCGGCTGTTGCGGCCGGCTTGGCACGTGACGTACAGGTCACCAGCACCAGCGAGCCCAAGCACGGTTTCGGCGCTGCCGCCCATGTGCGCGACAATCTCGGCCATCTCCGCTAGCGCTTGCGCGAACAAGACTGCCGCCGGGTTGTGCAATTGCGCGCCGTTGGCCGCCGGGCCGTAGCGTTCCAGTTGACCGGCAGCGGAGCCGACCGCAATGGCAAAGAAATTCTTCAGCGCCGCGC
Organism: Hyphomicrobiaceae bacterium; assembly: GCA_031402115.1. Classification (GTDB taxonomy): domain Bacteria; phylum Pseudomonadota; class Alphaproteobacteria; order Rhizobiales; family Hyphomicrobiaceae; genus JANNSA01. Next base: position 4,212 of record JANNSA010000383.1, read on the forward strand.
ATGCCTCAACACCGACCAGGTCGCCGGTGACGCGTGGCTGGTAGTAGGGCGTTGCCAACATTTTGGCGAGGCGGTGCGACAGAGCTGGATCGTCACTGGTGTAGAGGACGCCGGTTTGCCGCCGCGCCGCCAGCTCGCCAGCGATGCACGGACCAGCGATACCAACTACAGGCACCCTGATGCCGAGCTTGTCTTGCAGGCCATCCGCCAACACCTGCGGTAGCACCTGCAATTTATCGCCTTTGGCCCGTAGGCCCTTGGTAATCATCAGGATCGGAGTTGGTCTGTTGAGGTGCAGCGCCAGCGCTTCGATTGCCCATTCGATCCCGGCGGAACTGACGCCGAGCAAAATCACATCGGGATCTGCCGCTGGCGTCGGGATCAGGTCGCTCGACATGCGCGCCGAAGCCACCGGCAGCACCACTTTCAGCTGTGGATGCGGTAGACCTGCGGCGACGGCGGCAATGATGGCGCCATCGAGCGGCGTGCCGATCAGGTCGACTGCCATGCCGCGATCGGCGGCAGGCATTGCCATGGCGGCGCCCATGACACCGGCGCCGACAATCAGCAAACGTCCGTTGGCGGTCTGCTGCATGCTTTCAATGCCCGGCTGTCAGACTTCGTCCCGTCCCGGCATCGAACAGATGCACACGATCCAGGCGCGGTTTCAGGGTGATCGTCGTGCCCGGCGGCGGCGTCACGCGTTCGTCGCTAATGGCGCAGATTTCGGCACCCGCCATGTCGGCGTAAATGTGAACTTCCCGCCCCGTCGGTTCGACAACGGAGACTGTCGCGACGACGCCGTCGCCGGATTGCGCCAATCTCCAATGTTCAGGTCTGACGCCGTAGATGACTTTCTGCCCTTGGGCCGCCCGCGCGTCGCCGCGCATCGGCAACACGGTGCCATTGCCAATGCGCACGCCGGCGCCGGTGACTTCGCCCGGTAACAGGTTCATGGCTGGCGAGCCGATGAACTCGGCGACGAACAGATTGACCGGCTCGTCATAGACTTCCGTCGGCGTGCCGATCTGCTCGATATAGCCGTCGCGCAGCACCACGATCTTGTCGGCCAGTGTCATCGCTTCGATCTGGTCATGCGTGACATAGACCGTCGTGCTCTTGAGGCGCTGGTGCAACTCCTTGATTTCGGTGCGCATCTGCACGCGCAACTTGGCATCGAGATTGGACAGCGGCTCATCGAAGAGGAACACGGCTGGCTTCCTGACGATAGCGCGGCCCATGGCAACGCGCTGGCGCTGACCGCCCGACAGTTCGCGCGGGTAGCGTTTCAAGTACGGATCAAGGCCCAGGATGCCGGACGCCCATTTGACCTTCTCGTCGACCTCGGCCTGCGGGCGCTTGGCCAGCCGCATCGAGAACGCCATGTTTTCAAAGACCGACATATGCGCGTAGAGCGCGTAGTTCTGGAACACCATGGCGATGTTGCGGTCTTTGGGATGCACGTCGTTAACGCGGGCACCGCCGATCGCGATGTCGCCTTGCGTCACGGTCTCGAGCCCGGCGATCATGCGCAGTAGCGTGGACTTGCCGCAGCCCGACGGCCCCAGCAGCACGACGAACGACCCATCGGCAATGTCAAGACTGAGGCCATGGATGACCTCGAGTTCGCCGTACTTCTTGCGGACGTCACGAATGTCGACGGTGGCCATGGGCGTTCATTGCCGATCGTTGCAGGTGTGAGGGGGCTGTTGGCGGGTGGGAGTGAAGGTCATTGCGGGTCACGGTCGAGGAAATCGTCAAGCAGGCCGGCATCATCGGCGAGATCGAGGAACGACCAACGATTGCGGATTTCGCGGCCGTACTTCATGGCGTCGCGCCAGATTTCGCGGCTGAGGCCCAGTTCGGTGGCGGTCGTCGGGCCGCCGGCGGCCTTGAGTGCCGTGTGCATCGCCGCCGGTGGCAAGGCAAATGCCGCCAGCTCAGTACGCAGCGCCGGCCAAAGCGCCGCAAGGTGATTGTTGAGGCCCCGCGCGTCCGCAGCATCGAGCGATTTCTTACGGAACTCTGCGATGCAATAGGGGCCGAGTTTAGGGCCATAGCGCTGCAGCATGGCGGCTTCGTCAATGCGCGTTGGACGAATTACGGGCGCCTCCGGCAGCGCCAACAACTCATGCTGCAGGCGATGGATAGCGAGCGAGGCGACGCCGACTTGTTGGCCATGTGTGCTGCCGGGATGCGCTCGGCCGGCAAACATATCCAGCCAATGCGACACCTGATGCTCGCCCATCGAGCCATGGTGCGAGGTGCCGGTGAAACAGACGCCGAGTCCGCACAGAGTGAGAACCCGCTGCAGCACGCCAACTGCCTCCAGATCATGGCTGGCGATACGTGCCGCTAGCTCCAGCATCTGCGGTTCATCGGCGGACTGCAGCGCGTAGGGCGTGCGCGAATAGGGCGTGGCAAACAGCCTGTGGGCCGCCCACCAGTCAATTTGCGCGGTCGCCCGGCACAGGCTGTCGCCAAGACCGGCGGCCGACAGCCACACGGGTGCGGCGGCGCTGACGGCCAGATCAAGAAACACACCGCGGGGCGCATGGGCCGCTAACGACACCTTGAAGCCGTTGGCCAATGTCACACTCGCCGTCGTCGCGGCATAGCCGTTCATTGATGCCGCAGTGCCAAAGCAGGCGTACGGCCGACCAGACTTGAATGTCGCGTATTTGACGGTGTCGCTGAGCACGCCGGAGCCGACAGCGACCAGGGCATCGGCATGGCGGCTGCGTTCTTGGAGCAGGGCGACGGTTGGCTCATCGCAGGCAATGCTGGATGACAACACGATCTCGTCGACAGTGCCGAGTTCGCGCAACGACCGCGCGACTCGAGCACCGAGCACCTCCACGGTATTGGTGTCCGAGACGATGGCGATGCGGCGGCCAAGCTTGAGCGGCGCTACCAGTTCAGCTTCGGACCCTTCAAGGTTCTCGGCCAGATGGATGGTGTTGAACGGCACCCGTGCGGGTTCGCCGGTTTCCGGGTCCAGCCAGGTGCCGCCGACCACGTCGTCAATCAGCGCATTCCAATTGCGCGCAACAGCGGCCGGCATTGGGGCGCTCATCGTGCGCCTCCACCGGCAAAAGCGGCAAGCCGGGCGTTCCAGGCGGTCAGCGCCGGCCACAAATCACGGTAGATGGCGAGCAGTTCGGCATAACGGCCTTGCGCGGCCGGATTGGGATCGAAGCGTCCCGTCAGGTGGCCGGCCATGGCGTTGGCGGCGTCAGCGATGGAACCGAACCAGCCTGCCCCCTTGGCTGCCGCGCAGGCGGCGCCGAGCGCCGAGGCTTCCGCCGTGTTCGAGCGCATCACCGGTAACCCGGAAGCGTCAGCGAGGATCTGGCACCACAAATCCGACGACGAGCCACCGCCGATGGCGACGTAGTGATCAATCGGGACGCGGCTGACGGCCGAAATGGCGCGCGTGCCCATCGCCTGTTCCAGCGCGATACCTTCCAGCAAGCCGCGATAAACATCGCCGCGCCGGTGCGAGGACGTCAGCCCGGCAACGATGCCACGGGCGCCAGCATCCCAATACGGCGTCATGCACCCCGACCAGTAGGGCACCACCGTCACGCCATTGGCGCCAATTGGCGACTTGGCCGCTTCAACCTCCAACTCGCGGAAGATGCCCGGCTGGGTTTTGGGATCGACGTTGAACAGCTCGCGCACCAGCCAATCGACCAGGAACGTGCCGGTGCGCAGGCACGACTCGAAAATGAAGCCCTGTTCGGCGATCGCGTTCATGGTGCGGAAGGCGCGGTGGTGCGCGTAAACCGTGTCGTAATTGCCGGAGACCACGGCGGTGCCGAGGTTGACATAAGCGCGGCCGGGCACGAGCACGTTGCTGCCGGTGCCAGCGCATTGGCCGTCGCCGCCGCCGGCGATCAGTGGCGTGCCCGCTAGCAGGCCGGTGGCGCGTGCCGCTTCAGCGGTTATGCATCCCGTTGTTTCACCGGGCCGGAACAGGCTAGGCAGCCGGTCGACCGAAAAGCCAACAGCCTCGATCAGCTCCGCCGACCAGGCGCCGTGTGCCATGTCGAGCAGTCCCATCGGATCGGCCGAGGCAATGGAGGTGCGCCAATGCCCGGTAAGCCGGTGCGTCAAGGCGCCATGGACTTCGGCGGCCATCGCGGCGCGTTCCGGAATGGCTGGCATGTTTTCAGCGAACCACGCGAACCGGTAGAGACACGGCGTCAAGTCAGGTGGCTTGCCGGAAATGGCATGGATGCGCTCGGCGCCGATCCGCGCCGGCAGGCTGGCAACCTGTGGCCGCGATCGTTCGTCAAGCCAAAGGGTGCCCGGCCGCAAGGCATGGCCATCACGATCAAAGTAGGCATAGGACTCACGCTGATTGGAAATCGCTACGGCAGCGATACGGCGCACATCAACGGCGCTGGTGACAGCGCTTAGCGAGGCTGCAGCGGCGCGCCACCATTCCTCCACCTCCTGCTCAAACCAGCCGGCTTGCGGATTCGACAACGGCATTGTCGCCCGCCCCTCGGCCACAGCACGGCCGGCCGCGTCAAAGGCAATCGCCTTAGTCGCAGTGGTCGACGAGTCGAGGCCGATGACAAGATCAGGGGTCATGCAATGGGCCCGTGCGACGGCTGGGATGTCTGCGGGGTCTGTATTCGGGGTCAGGCACTTATGCGCTTGCACGACCGAGCCGCATGGCAGCCGCGGTGCAGCGCACAAGTGCCTGACCCCGTCGGCCTCTCCCCGTGACAAAACAGGGCGAGGGAGCGCGGGTCCGCCCCGGAGATGATCACGGCCGCCGAAGCCTGCCCCGGGGAGGGAGACGGGGGTTCGGGTCTCGTGAACATGACCAGGGCGGTCCCGGTCAGTTGGACACGGGCGGCGAACCGCCGTGTCCAATGGCAATCCGGATGCCGCCTAGAGCAGGCCGGCTTCCTTGACTTTAGCGTCAACCATTCCGGCGAGCGCGTCGAGGCACGCCTTGGCATCGCCGTTGTAGGCTTGGCCGGTGTACAATTTGCCGAGTTCAACTGGGATTTCGTTATTCGCCAACGACGCCCAGATCGGCATGTCAGGCTCGGAGCCCATGGCGTTGTTGATGGTCCAGTTGACGGTGTCGAAGTGCCGGGTGGTGCCCGGTCCGACGACGGCCTTTTCCTTGACGCGCGGATCGGCGAACGACGACAGGCGCATCGGCGAAGCGCCGCCGCCAAGCGTCGAGACGCGCGCCATCACGTCCTTGGAACAGGCCCACTGCATGAAGATCCACGCCGCGTCCTGGTTCTTCGAGTACTTCGACAGTGCGATCACCGAGCCACCTTGGTGGCCGATTGCCGGAATCTCGCCGAAGCCGGCCTTGTCGGCCGAACGGCGGCCATTGGTTTCCACCGGTGGCTTGGCGGCTTCCATTAAGCCAGCAACCTTGGAATCCTTGGCATCCATGCCAGGGAAGAACTCGCCCCAGCTGATGCATGCGGCAGCCTGGCCCTGCTGCATCGATTGGAACTGACCGTCCCACGTCCACGTGGTCGCAGCTGGGGGTGAGTTCTTCAGCAGCTCCTGGTAGTACTTGACCGCCTGCACGCCCTGCTCGTCATTGCCTGAGAACTTCTTGTCGGCGCCAAAGATAGAGCCGCCATGGCCCCACAGGTAAATGGTCCAATCGCACTCGGATGAGTAGTGGCCCGACTTCGCCTGCAGCGTATTGCCAAAGACGTTGTTGCCCTTCTCGCCCTCGGTGATCGTCTTGACCGCCGTCATATAGTCTTCGAGCGTCGTCGGCACCGCTAGCTTGTACTTGTCGAACAGGTCCTTGCGGTACATCAGAATGGCGATTGGGATGTCGAATGGCACCCCGACCATCTTGCCATTGTACATTGAGATGCCATCGACCAGCGGCTTCGAGAAGTCGGCCCAATCGAAGTCAGGCATCGCCAGGTCGGCATTGCTCTTGTACTTCTCGGTCGGATCGACCGTGTCTTGCGCGAACGTCGCCATCCAGGATTGGTCGAGATAATAGCAGTCATAGCTGCCAAGCTGACCCTGTACGTCGGCCATGGCCTTGGCGAGCACCTGCTCGAGCGGCACGATCTCAACTTCGACCTCGATGCCGGTCAGCGCCGTGAATTCTTCTTTGACCAGCTGATTGACGACAATGGAAGGGGGTGTCGCTTCCGAGGTGTACTTGATCTTGGTGCCCTTGAACTTGCCACCAACGTCTTTCAGCCACTTCTCGACTTCGGGAGTGTTGGCAGCCTCGGCACGGCTGGGCGCCAGGATGTTCTGGCCGCGCTTGTGGCCGCCCAGCATCATCATCGATGCCGCCGAGAAGCCGACGCCGGCCATGGCCGTGCGGCGCAGGAATTCGCGCTTCGAGATGCGACGTTCCGCATAAGCACGGGCGGTGTCAGTGATGAAGGTCTTCTTGTCGTGTTCTTTGAAGCTCATCGTTTCCTCCGGGTTGTCGTCAGGGAGAGCTAGAACTCGTCCGGCCAATCTCACTCCTTCAGGGAACCAAGTGTGAGACCGCGGACCAGATGCCGTTGCACAAGCAGAATGAAAATGAAGCCCGGCACGATCGCTGAGGTGCCAAGCGCGGTGATGAAGCCCCATTCCGTGCCGGTTGACGTCACGAACGTCGAAATCTTGACCGGCAGCGTGCGAATCGACGTGGTCAGGAACAGCGACAGCAGGAACTCGGTCCAAGAGAAGATGAAGCAGAGCACGGCGGTCGCGGCGATGCCGCCCTTGACGACCGGCAGGATGACGCGCCGGAAAGTTTGGAACCGCGTCGCACCGTCAATCATGGCAGCTTCATCGACATCCTTGGGTACGTCATCGAAGAACGATTTCAGCAGCAGCACCGCCAGCGGCAGGTTGATCAGCGTGTGCGCCAGGATCAAGCCGAGATGCGTGTCACGCAGGCCTAAGTCACGGAACATGAACAGGAACGGCACCACAGCAGCGATCGGCGGCATGAAACGTTGCGACAGAATCCAGAACAGATAGTCCTGCTTGTAGCGGAAATGCATGCGCGACAGCGCGTAGGCCGCCAGGGTCGCCAGAAAAGTCACCAGGATCGTTGAGCCGACCGCAATGATGATCGAATCCAGAATCGTCTGCCGGCTGTCATAGGAACTCGCTCCGCCGGCGCCATAAGTACCGCCATCAACGAGTTCTTCCGCAATGCGCGATTTGCCGAGCAGCACGACTTCGTAATTATTCAGCGTCGGCGTGAAGTTGAAATAGACCGGCCCGTCCTTGTTGAAGATCGCCGTGTACGGCTTGATTGACGCCAGCGCCCACCAGAAAATCGGAAACATGAAAATGGCGACGATCAGCACCGCCAGGATGTCGCGCGCGATGCGTTGGGTGAGCGTGGCCTGCATCAGAACTTCACCTTGAAGAGCTTGATGAACAGGTTGGACACCAGCAGCACGATGATCAGGATCAACAGCGCGATGGTCGAAGCGTACGGGAAGTCGCCCGTGGAAAACATCCGGCCGGCATAGAACGACAGCGTCTCGGTGGTGGTGCCGGGGCCGCCCGAGGTCATGACGTAGACGTAGTCATAGATGCGGAACAGATCGATGCCACGGATCAACACGGCGACAGCGATAACCTTGCCGAGCATCGGCAGCGTCAGCCGGAAGAACGCTTGTGTCGCCGTGGCACCATCGATCGCGGCGGCCTCATAGGGCTCCTTTGGCAGCGCCCGCAAGCCCGCCAGCATGATCAGCACCATGAACGGCGTCCACTGCCAGATGTCGGCAATCAGCACGCCCGGCAGCGCCAGATACAGGCTCGCCAGGATCGGCGTGCTCGGCGACAGGATGCCCGTCATGTACAGGTTCTGGCTGATGACGCCGAACGAACCGTCCTCCATCAGCAGGAACATCATGCCAGCGACCGCGGGGGGTACAACCAGCGGCAAGGTCATCAGCGCGCGCAGCACGCCATAGCCGCGCCGGTCGGAATCCAGCAGCAGCGCGATCATCAGCCCGAGTACCAATTGGATCGTCAGCGCGACGCCGGTGTAGAGCAGCGTTGTATAAATGGCCCCCCAAACGCGCTCGTCAGTCAGCGCCTTCCACCACGTCCCGAACCAGACAAATTCGTGCTGGCGAGACACCGGGTTGCGTTTGTGCAGTGAGAGATAAGCCGCGTAGAGCAACGGATAAACGCCGAAGACGACCAACATGGCACTGATCGGCAGCAGCCACGGCAGCGGATGCTCCGAGGTCAGCCAGCGTGGCATGCGCCAGCTGCGCTGCCGGTCATGATGGGCACCCGCAGCGCTGGTGTTCATGGACATTGGCCGGCGGATGCAGAATGCAATGGGTCGCGCAATGATTGCTGCCGCCACCCTTGCGCCCGCGCCCGTCCCGACGTGAAAGTTGCCACCGCCATGCCGCCAGTCGCCTCCCGAGACAGCAAAGGCGCCCACCGTTTGGTTTTGGCTCGGCGCCTGAACAATTGTATTCTGTTAGTCACAAGTGTTCGGTTATGTGTCGCCCACGCGGGCCGTGATGTCAACATCGCGCAATCAATGACCGGAGTGCAGTAATGACCATGGCGGGCAAAGCGGATGTATCGCGAACGGCCGCGAGCGGCCGCCAATACGCGTCGCGGCTGAACTCGTTCAAGGTTGGCGCGCCGGAGTATTGGCCTGGACTCAACCGGGTCACAGCGCTGGAACTGATCAGCCGCGCTGCGACGGTGGATGGCCTGGGCGCGGTTGACGCCAACTACCCCGATCATCTTGACGGCGTCACCGTCCGCGATCTGCGCGCGCGTCTTGACCAGCATGGCCTTAGCCTCAACGGCTTTGCCATGCGCTACTACTCCGAACCCGCCTTCAAGCTGGGCGCGCTGACGCATCCTGACGCCCAGATACGGCAACGTGCCATTGAGTTGACCAAACGTGGCATCGATGCGTTGGCCGAGGCCGGCGGCGACCTGATGACGCTGTGGCTGGGGCAGGATGGCTGGGAGGTGTCGTTCGGCGCTGACTACCATCGGCTGTGGGCGGACCAGGCCGCGGCAATCGCTGAAATTGCCGCACACAATCCGGCGGTAGCCATCAGCCTGGAGTACAAGCCCGACGAGCCGCGATCCTTTGCGCTGTTACGGGATGCGGCAACGACGCTGCTGATGATCGCCGAAATTGCTGCGCCCAATCTCGGCGTTACGCTCGACTTCGCGCATTCCCTCTATGCGGGCGAAATGCCAGCTGCGGCGGCGGCCATGATCGATCGGCACAGCCGCCTCCTGGGCGTTCACCTGAATGACGGCTACGGCCGGCGCGACGATGGTCTGATGGTTGGCAGTGTGCATCCCATCCAGACGCTTGAACTGCTCTACGCGCTGGACCGGATTGGCTATGGGAACGCAATCTACTTTGACACGTTTCCAGACACCGCAGATGTCGACCCCGTCGCCGAGTGTTCACACAACATCCGTACCATCGAACGCTTGTGGGCAATCGCGCGGCAATTGTCGGCCAACGCCGAACTCACAGCCGCCGTGCAGGCGCAGGATGCCATTGTCACGCAACGCATTGTGAGTCGGGCTCTGCTGGGAGGCTAGTTCAGATGTCAGTCGATGTTCTGGTCGCTGGTAGCTTGCACCTGGACATTTTGGTCCACGCCTCGCGCATGCCCGCCATCGATGAAACGCTGATCGGCTCCAGCTGGCACAATAAGCCAGGCGGCAAGGGCGGCAACCAAGCCGTTGCTGCCGCCGCTGCTGGCGCCACGACAGCTATGCTGGGCGCGGTCGGCGAAGACGATTTTGGCCAGCGGCTGCTGGCCAATCTGCAAGCGCGGGGCGTCGACTGCAGTGCGGTTGCGCGCATCGCCGGCGGCGCCACGGGGATGAGCGTCGCAATCCTGGACCGTGCCGGCGACTACGCGGCCGTCGTGGTGTCTGGCGTCAATCGTACGCTGGTGCTGCCGCTGGCGCTGCCGCAATGCAAGATACTGCTATTGCAGAACGAAATCCCGGAAGCGGTCAATCTGGCGGTCGCCCGCCTGGCGCGCCAGCACGGCGCCCGGATCGTTCTCAACGCCGCGCCGGCGCGGCTGCTCAGTCCGGAACTCGCCGGATTGATAGATATCCTGATCGTCAACCGCATCGAGGCCGGCATGGTGACGGCTCGCACTGTGGCGTCGGCCGATGATGCGATCGCCGTGCTGCCGCTGCTTGGACTGGCGACCACCGATGTCATCGTGACGCTCGGCAGCGCCGGTCTGGTCGTTGGCTCGCACGGCAAGCCAGCGCACAGCATGCCGGCGACGCCAGTAGTGGCAATCAACAGTCATGGCGCCGGTGATGTCTTTTGCGGCGCGTTGGCGGCGCGGTTGGCAAACGGCATGTCCCTTATCGAGGCGGCGCGAGCTGCCAATGCGGATGCGGGCCGGTTCGTGACTTTGCCGAGCCAGTAGAGCAATTCTGCTGCTGAATGAAACGCGGGTGATTTGCGGATTGGGGGACCTGCAAGGCGTGGTGTGATCGCGAGGCCTTGGCCATTGGGCATAACAAGGCGTGCGCGGTTTGACAGGCAAACGCCTCTGGTCTAGCGTCCGGGCGATCGGGGATGTTTCAGTTTTGTTCTCAGTTTGCATTGGTGCCGCCGTGACTGCCCCTCATGGCGGTCCGCTGATCGCGTGTTGCGCGGCTGGAAAAACGAGAAGGCATGTTCCGCATGGACCTTGGCGATCTGATAAAGCCAGAAGCAGTGTTGCCAACACTCAAGGTGGCGACCAAGAAGGCGGCGCTGCTGGCGTTGGCCGACAAAGCCGCGCAACTGTCTGAACTGGATGCGCAAGTGGTGTTTGCTGCCCTGCAACACCGCGAGCGTTTGAGTTCAACGGGCATGGGCAAAGGCATTGCCATTCCGCATACCCGCATCTCTGGTATCGATCAAATTCTGTGCGTGTTCGTGCGGTTGGAACAGCCGATCGACTATGATGCCATGGATGGCGAGCCCGTCGATCTGCTCTTCCTGCTATTGGCGCCTGAAAGCGCCGGCGCTGATCATTTGAGCGCTCTGTCGCGCATCTCACGCCTCAGCCGCGAGCCCGCGACGCTGGAAAAACTGCGCGGCTGCACGACCCGAACGGCGATGTACGCGATCCTGACAGAGCCAACAGCTTCCTGGAACGCCGCCTAAGCGGCGCGATACTACTGGTTTCAGTGAATGCTGGCGACGTGCAGCTCGCCTTCGCTGGCAAAGGCCATGGCGGCCTCGGCGCTGTCGGCCAAGCAGATTGGCGTACCATTGGCGCTGTGCACCGCAAACAAGGGAATGCCCTTGGGCAGAGTTCTAATCGCCGGGAACATGCGCTTCGCTTGCGCGGTGCTCAGCACGCGGATGTAGGCGACCTCACCATCGCCCAGCGTCGCCAGATCGCTGATCGGCTTAACGGCGGTGTCGCTCGATTTATCGCGCATGACCATGATCATTGACTCCGGCATCCGCGAACGCCAAGGAGTGACGCGCACGACTGTTATATGTACTTTGGCGATATAGGGTGGCTGACGCCAGCGTCAAGTCAATGGCGGCGATCCGCCGATGTTGGCGGGGGCGCTCCACGGGTCGAGGACTTGCCCACCGGCGGCTTCAGCGTCGGCGGCGTCATGGGTAACCAGCAGCGCTGGCAATCCCGCCGCCTTGAGACGTGCAAACACGAGGCGGCGCAAATCGGCCTTGAGCGCCATGTCGAGTTTGCTGAAGGGCTCGTCGAGCAGCACGGCACGCGGTTCTGACAGAAGCAGGCGAACCAGAGCGACCCGGGCGCGCTGGCCGCCCGACAAGGTCGCCGGGTCGCGCGTCCCAAATCCGGCCAAGCCAACGTCGGCTAAGGCTGCGCTGGCCATGCTCGCACGGTCCGGTACGCCCCTGGGAATGCCAAATAGAACGTTGCCGGCCACTGACAGATGCGGAAACAACAGCGCGTCCTGGAACAACAGGCCAATGCGCCGGCTTTCCGCTGGCAGGCCGCTGACATCAACATCGCCAAGCAGCACGCGGCCGGTCGCGGTAAACGCCGGATCGAGCAAACCGGCGATATAGGCCAGCAGCGTCGACTTGCCAGCGCCTGAAGGGCCCATCACCGTGAGCACGTCGCCGGGCGCGATCCGCGCGTCAATCGCCAGCAGCGGTTTGCCAGCAAGCGCGATGCGGACCGTGTCGAGATGCAGGTGATCGATCATACGCCCGGGGGTGTCCTCATCATGCAGCGCTATAACATGTCACGGCGGTGCCGCCAGATCAGGCGCGGTGCAGCGATGGCAAACAGAAAGCCTGCCATCGGCAACAGGCTTTGTGTCAGCGCCCAGACGCCGATCACGCGCCGGTCACCGCCCGATGCCAGCGCCACTGCCTCCGTCGTGACTGTCAGCACACGGCCAGCGCCGAGCAATTGCGTCGCCAGATATTGGCCGACGCTCACCGACATCCCGACCGCCAGCGCGGTCAGAATTGGCGTCAGCAGCAAGGGCAACCGCACGGCGAGAATTGTTTGCCATTCAGAGCGTCCAAGCGACCGCGCCAATAACGACCAGCGCCGGTCCAGCCGCCGGTAGGCTTCCGACAGCGACAGATAGACATAAGGCAGCACGAAAATCATGTGGCCAGCGACCACCGGCCAGAAGCCTGGCCGGAGGCCCAGCGCCTCATTGACCAGCGACAAGCCGAACAAGAACGCCACGGGCGGTACCAGAAGCGGCAAATAGAGAATCAGCAGGGCGCCTGGATTCGGCCGGCGGTTGCGCTGCACCTCATTCTCCAGGGCACCGATCACGATGATGGTCGCCGCCGCCGTGGCCAGCGCGGCGATCGTCAGAGTCGCCAGCAATGGTTGCGGAATGGCGGGGCCGTGCGCCTGCCAATTGGCGAGCGACAGCGCGGGCAATCCAGCGGTGAAAGGCCATAAGCCTGCCAGCGACCAGACGGCCAAGCCGCATAGTCCCATTATCAACGCCACTGCAACCGCGATCATCCCGGCGCCACCCAGCACCGCCATTGTGCGATCGCCGTTGTCCCTACGGCCATCGGTCAGCAGAGGCGTGCTGAACACTCCCAGCAGTCGCTCGGCTCCGATCCAAAGGGCCAGTGCGAGTAGCGTCACCAGCAGCAGCAACAACGCCCCGGCGGCCGCCGTCAGTCGCATCGACAGGTCAGGATCAGTCTGCCAACGCAGCACCATGACGCCCAAGGTCGGCGGGTTACCCGGGCCGATGATCATCGCCATGTCGACGACGGCGGTGGCGTAGGCGATGACAGCGAAAACCGGCAGGCGGATCAGCGGGTAGAGCGCCGGCCAGATCACTTTGAACCACGCAGTAACCGGGCCGTAGCCGAGCGTGCGCGCCAGCGCCAGGCGGTTTGGCGCATCGATCTGGGGCAATGCCGCCAAGCTCATCAGCAGCAGGAACGGCACTTCCTTGCTGACCAGTGCCGCCATCAGCGACAAGCCCCAGCTGTCATTGACGATCAGCCAGTCCGGCGGCCGCGTCCAGCCAGTTGCCCAAGGCGACAGCAGCCGTGCAATCCAACCGGAAGGCGCGATCAGGAATGCCAGCCCAAAGGCAGCGGCGGCGTGCGGCACCGACAGCAATGGCGAGATCAGCCGCCGCACCCGGCCAAACATTCGCGTGCCAGTGAACCCGGCGAGAAACAGTGTGACGATCACCAAGGCGCCTGTCGCCGAGACGAGGCCGCAAGCTAGGCTGATCAAAATTGAACGGCCGAGGCCGGGCTGCGCCAGCAACAGTCGCCAAGGCTCCAGAGAGAACTGCCGCGCGCCGGTCGCCGGCAGCCAGCCGAACGCCGGCAACAGCACGCCGATCATCCCAGCCGTGACCGGCAGCGCCAGCACGCCGATGGCAAGGGCAGAGGCGATGGAAAGCGCCCCTTGCCGCTGCCACCAGCGGTTGAGCCTGGCGCGGAAGTTAAGCCATCGCGGCGTCGTCGATGGGCGATCAAGGCTTGCGGCCGCTCGCGCGTTGTTCACAATCGTCGTCATCCCGGCGGAGGCAGGGACCCATGCAAGCTGTCGCTGATGCATCTTCAGCGAAGCGGCAGTCCCGTGCCGCGGCGCACTCGCCGAGTTTGCTGCTGCCTGCGTGGGTCCTGGCCTCTGCCGCGATGACGGCGCTGTCAATTCTTGCCGCACCCGGCGAACCGAACCGACCAGTGCTTGCCGCCAGGCACTGACGGCTCGGTAAAAGCCCTCGGCCCAAGTGCCCAGCCGACGCATTACTTGCCGCTGTAGCGAACTGCCCAGGCTTTCTCGATGGCTTCCATCCAGCTGGGATGCGGCTCCGGCGTTGGTGCGCCGAGTTCGGCCAGTTTCAGGGTGGCGATGCCGAGATCAAGCTTGTTGAACAGCGCCTTGTCAGCCGCTGCCAGCTTGCCCATGGCGAGCACCGAAAAATCGCCCCAGACGGCCGGATCCTGCTTCTTAGCTTGCGCCTCGGGCGACAACATGAAGTTGGCCAACAGCATGGCGCCCGCTTTGGCCTTGGCGTTGTACGGCACCGCCAGGAAGTGGAAATTGCCGATCGTGCCTTTGTCGAGCACGAAGGTACGCACGGTGTTCGGTAGCTCGCCATTGGCGATCGCCGACGACGCATCGGCCGGATTGAAGGCGAACGAAATGGAGGTTTCGTCGTCGGCCAGCAGGCGGCGCATATCAGCGCTGTTGGCGGGGAACGCCTTGCCCTGGCGCCAGAGCGACGGGTGCAGCTCATCAAGGAACGCCCACAAGGGCGCGGTAACCTTGGCAAAGTCAGCACCAGCGACCGGCTCCGATAGCGGCGTCGTGCTCGGGATCAGGTCAATCAGCGCCTGCTTGAGGAACGTCGAACCGGTGAAGTCGGGCGGCAGGGAATAGGTGAAGCGGCCCGGATTGGCCTTGGCCCAGGCGAGCAATGCCGGCATCGATTTGGGCGGCTCCTTGACTTCGGCAGTGTCGTAGGAGAACACCAACTGCGCCTTGCCCCAGGGCGCTTCCTGCCCTTCCACCGGCACAGTGAAATCAGAGCGGACACCGGGATTGGCGTCCGGATCGGTTAGCGCAAAGTTCGGCAGCTTCTCGGACCAGCCACCGCCGGCCAGCATGCCACCAGATTTCATCGACGCAAAGTTCTTGCCGTTGATCCAGATCAGATCAACGGAGCCCTGGTCATCGTTGCCCGCCGTCTTTTCGGCGAGCACACGGCTGACGGCGATGCTGGTGTCTTCCAGCTTAACGTGCACGACCGTGACGCCATAGCGCTTCTCAAGCTCGGCGCCGGCCCAGGCGATATAGGCGTTGATGCGCGGTTCGCCGCCCCAGGCATTGAGGTAAACGGTTTGCCCCTTGGCGGCGGCCTCCACCGACGGCCAGTCAGCCGGATTGGGATCGCCGGCGTAGGCCAACTCCGCAGGGATCACGACAAGTGCGGCAACGCCAAGTGCAGCAAGGGTGTTTTGGACGCGCATAGGTGTTCTCGCAGTTACCGGCCCGCAGCGACGAACGCTGAAGGCCGGGATTGGTTCCAATTGCGGGCGACCTTAGCAGCGTTGCTCACGGGCACCAGCACCGCCAAGGGAACCAGAAAGTTGATACGCCCGTGTGCAGGGATTTGTACGGAGCTCAGCGGCCGCCGTTCGGCCGTCCGCCCAGGCTGCCGCGCTCCTGATCGCGCTGCCAGTAAACCAGGCAAACCGTGACCAGCGCCGTCAACCCCATGGTGGCGAGAATATCGGTGCGGCGGATAAACGACAACCACAGCTCCAGCCCATCGACACGGCCGCGCGCCACCAGCAGATTGGCCGCCAGCACCACCGCCAGCACGATTGCGGCGGTCAGCACGACAGCCATCAGAACCTGCACGCAGCGCTTCACGATCTTGGGCACGCCAAACTTTTTTCCCGGCAAAATCAACATGGTCTTGTCGGACATCTTGCGTTCTCCGGAAGCCTTGTGGAAATCCAGACCATAGCTGATTCGCCCAATGTGTCCCCTGACTTAGCCGCCATCGACCGGCCGGCAGCTAAACTTCTGCGTGCAGTCCCAAGTCATCACCAACTGGTTGCGGTCGTTGCGCACCTCGTAAAGCAGGCGGGTGATGCCGATGCCGGGGCGGCTGGCGGAAAGGCGCGCCTCGGCGACCGTGTAGCGTGCTGTCAGCACGTCGCCGGGACGCACCGGCTTCAGCCAGCGCAGCTCGGCAAGTCCCGGTGAACCGAGGCTGGCGGCGTCGGTGAGATAGGCGTCACAGATCATCCGCATCAGCAGTGACGCCGTGTGCCAGCCGGAGGCGCTGAGGCCGCCCAACAAGCCGGCGGCGCCTGCAGCCTCATCCAGGTGCATCGGCTGCGGGTCGAACTCACGCGCGAACCGGACGATCTCGTCGGACGTCACCACCTTGTGCCCGAACTCGCGCGTAGCGCCGGCCGGGAAGTCCTCGAAGTAGAGCATACGTCGTCCTCAGTACCAGCCGGCGCCAGCTTGCGCCTGTGGGTGACGCGCCGTCCCCTGCAAACCCATAGCTGACGTTGCACCGGGGCTCTGCTACCAGCAACGGCAAAAGGGGATATCAACCATGTTGCGTGACAAGTCAGACGAGCCGCTCCACCCCAACGTCACCCTGATCGATCATCCGCTAATCGTGCATAAGCTGTCGTTGATGCGCGACAAGACCACCTCATCGGCCAGTTTCCGGCAATTGCTGAAGGAAATCAGCCTGCTGCTGGGCTACGAAGTACTGCATGATCTGGCGCTGGAGATGCGCGAGATCGAGACGCCACTGGGACCGATGCAGGCGCCGTTCCTCAAAGGCAAGAAGCTGGTGTTCGTGCCGATTCTCAGGGCCGGCATGGGCTTCCTCGATGGCCTCTTGGAGCTGGTGCCGTCGGCGCGCGTCGGCCACATTGGCCTCTACCGTGATCCGGTGACATTGAAGGCGATCGAGTATTACTGCAAGTTGCCGGAAGACATTCACGAGCGCCTGGTGGTGCTGCTCGATCCGATGCTGGCGACCGCCAATTCCGTATCGGCGGCGGTGGAACGGCTGAAGGAAAAGGGCGCCCAGGAAATCAAGCTGGTGTGCCTGCTGGCGGCTCCTGAGGGCATCCGCAAGCTGGCCGTGACGCACCCTGACGTCAAGGTTTACACGGCCGCGATTGACAGTCACCTCAACGATCACGGTTACATTGTTCCCGGATTGGGCGATGCAGGCGACCGGCTCTATGGCACAAAGTAGCGATTGCCAGGCCCGCTGACGGCACGAATTCGAGGATTGAGGATCGCAATGGCGCAAAGCACGGGCCTGGACAGCCTCAATCCACCCTTGTCGTCATCCGTCAAGATCTTCACCGGCGCTGTGCTGGTCGTGCTGATTGGCGGCTTGCTGCTGTTCTTTGCACCGCAGCTAATCCTGCCGCGCTGGCCGTGGACGGTGGCGCCCTTCAACGCCCGGTTCCTTGGCGCCTTCTACACGGCCGAGGGCGCCGTGATCCTGTCACTGTTCCTGACCAATCGCTGGTCGCCAGGGCGCATGGTCCTGATCATGGCGCTGGTGTTCACCCTGGTCGTGACGCTCGCCTCGCTGCTCAACCTTGGCTACTTCAACTGGGGACGCAAAGGTCCCTGGATCTGGCTGGCGCTCTATGCTGGATCGGCGCTGGTTGCCGGCTGGCTGTACTGGCAGCACCGCAACTTGCCGCAGGCGCCGTCGATCATTGACGGCACGCCGTGGCAGCGGCTGTTGGCCGTGCAAGGCGCGCTGTCGACCGCTTATGGCGCGGCGCTGCTGATCGCGCCGGCGATCGCCGCCAGCTTCTGGCCTTGGAAAATCGATGCCTTCCACGCCCAGGTCTACAGTGCCCTGTTCCTGGCAGCTGGCATCGGCGGCCTGCTGCTCGCCCGCCACGCCGCCCGCGAGGATTTGCGCACGTTCGGGTTGGCCAATCTCGTTCTGGGACTAGGTGCGATCATCGGCGTGATCATGGTGGATGCCCGGGTGCACAAGGTGATCTGGTCAAGCGAAGGCACGTGGATCTGGCTGGCGCTGTTTGCGGCAATCGCGGTGGTTGGGCTTGGTCAGCTGCTGCATGCTGCACGGCATGGCAGTCGGCAGGCATCGTGAGGGCCGGAAAAATGCGCTCGTTCATTGCCCCGATCCACAAGGCTGCATCGAGCGACTTCGGCGTGATGGCTCTGGAGGCCCTGGCATTGCACCTTGAAGCTATGAGGGAGGATGGTGCGGCAAACCCGCCCCCTGCCTCACTTAAAGAGTTCATGGCAACTCGTACCAACCGTGACGGCGTGGCGATTGTCGTTGATGCGCCGCCTGCGAGTTCCAAGTCCGTTCGGGTCAACATCACGCTGGCCGACGAAATGCTTGCCAACATCGACCGCCATGCCACCGCCAACGGATTGACCCGCTCGGGGTTCCTGGCGCGCGCCGCCCAGCGTGAACTCGCGCTGTAGCGTCTTGTCAAACGCGCGTGTCGAGCAACAGGTCGAGTGCTACGCCCCAGGTGTCGGTGAGCAGGAAGCCTTGCGGGAACGGGTCGGTGGGGTCCCAGCCGATCTGGTGCAGGCCGTGGATCCAGCCGCGGCCGGTGACGGTGGTGAGCACGGCGGCGCGGGCTGCGACTGCCGTTGTGCCCGTCAGCGCCACGTCGAACGTGCCGCCGATCGTTGACAGCGCCTGCACGGTCTCACCGATGCGGACTTCGCCACGGGCGTGGCGCACGGCCATGCGGGCGGCGTTGCCGGTGCCGCATGGGCTGCGATCGAGCCGGCCGGGTGGCAGCACGGTGGCGCCCACAAGACGGCCATCGGCGACGAAATTGGTCAGCATCGTGTAGGAAATGCCGTGAATTGAGGGGATTATCGGGTGCACGACGGTGCGGAGATGGTTCAGCGCACTTTGCGTACGCATGCCAATATCGACGATGCGCCGGGCATTGGCCGGTTCGATCGCCAGATCAAACTGCCGCGCATCAACCAGGGCGTAGAAACAGCCGCCAAAGGCGATATCCACACGGACGTCGCCCAGCCCTGCCACAGGCACGACCACGTCAAGCGCTTCCACGAAAGCCGGCGTCATGGTCAGCGTGACGCGCTGGCATTTGCCAGCCTTGCATTGGGCCCGCGCCACAATCAGCCCGGCGGGCGTCTGCAAGCGCACCACCGTTTCCGGCTCCCGCATCGCCACCATGCCGGTTTCCAGCAACACCGTCGTTACACAAATAGCGTTGGAGCCGGACATGGCGTGCGCCTTGTCGGCCTGCAGGATGATGAAGGCCGCGTCAGCTGATGGGTCAGTTTTCGGCACCAGGATGTTGGTCGACATCTGAGCTGCGCCACGCGGTTCCATCACCAGGAAGCGGCGCAGATCGTCGTCAACGTCGTTCAGGTGGCGCATTTGCCCGGCCGGATCAGCGCCGGGAATGCGCGGCAGGCCGCCGGTGACGACACGGCCGACTTCACCTTCGCAATGGGCTTCCACCATCGTGACGGAGCGTTTCCAGCGCATACGGCGAAGTCCTCAGGTCTTGACGGCGGCAGTGGTGCGAAACAGCGAGCGGATCAGGCTGTAGATCGATGACAGCACCGCCTCGCTGAAGCCAGCCAGCATCAGCAGGAACAGCGCGCGCGGCCCCAACTCATCGGTCAGGCCGGCGCTGACTTTGTAGCGCACCGACTCAGGCAATGAGCCGTCAACCAAACTGTACAGCCAAATCGTTACCGGCCTGAGCGTCGCATAGCACCAGCCGAGGAAGTCCGGCGAATAGGCATACAGCCAGACATACAGCACCCACACCAGGATGGTGACCAGGACGAAAATCACCAGCCGTAAGATCATGTGCAGGATGAAATCGAGGGCGTTGCCACTGTGCGAGCGTCGGGTGGAAGTCATGGCGAAGCTGGTCTCCCCTTATCCTCATCGGCACTATAGCTAAGCCTGTTAGGCGCCGCTCGTGGCATGTTCGTGACGAGAACAACGCTGCCACGCAAATACAAATCGCCGGCGGGATAGCTGCCGCCGGCGATTTGCGAGATTGGGGCTCGGTCAGGGATTATTGCTTGACGAGCTTCTTGCCCTTGCGGCGAACGTCGACCTTAACCGGGCCATCGCCCCACTGCACGTCGACATAAATGCCGCCGGGCGCATTGATCGTTACACCGGTCTTCATAATCAGTGTGTCGGCGGTCTTGGCCAGGTTTGGCAGGACCGGCGCGGCGGCGGCAAAGGTAACGCCAGCGCCGAGGACCATAGCGGCAAGAACCGGGCTCATGACATGAGACATCGGGCACTCCTTAAGGTCGGTTGCTCTCGTATCGCACCTGCAACTAACTCGGATGGCGGGCTGTGGCAAGTCCGGATACCTAGCGCGCGAAGGCGCGGCGCGATCCTTGCAGTGCAGGCCCCTATCGCTGATGCAGGACCAACAGGGGATTGCGATCGTGCCGAAAATGTTGACTTCCCGACTTGCAACCATCCGGCTTGCACTCCTTGCCGCCGTGCTTTTGCTGCAAGGCGGTGCTACCGTCGGCGGTGCAAGCGGAGACAAGCAGGCGCTGGCCTACGAAGTGGTGCTGGCGCTCGGTGTGCCTCGGCAGATGGCGCAACTGGAAGAATACATGAAGGCCGAGCTTACCGGCCCGCAGGGCAAACAGGACCAACCGTCACTGGCGGGCCTTGATCCTGCTCCGGCCGCAGCGCCGTTGGTGGCAAGCTTTTCCAGCCAGTTTGCAGCCTACCAGCCGCAGGTTCTAAGCGAAGTCGCTGAGCTCTACGCCGAGCTCTTCACAGCGGAAGAACTGCGGACTATTGCCGCGTTTTACAAGTCCAGCGCCGGCACCAAGCTGGTGGCGCTCTCCCCCGAGTTGGTCGAGCAGACGACGCAGATTGGCCTCGCTTATGGCCAGCAAGCCATGGACCGCGCGACCGCGCCGTGAACCGCCTCTAGGTGCGCGTCTAGCGTTGCGTGCTGCGCCAATCCGGATGTTGCCAGGGGATGACATTGGCCGCCGGTAACGGTGTGCGCCCCAGGATGTGGTCAGCGGCTTTCTCACCCGTCATCAAGGACGGCGCGTTGAGGTTGCCATTGGTGACCTGCGGGAAGATCGAGCTGTCGGCGACGCGCAATCCTTCCACGCCAATGACGCGGCATTCCGGATCGACGACGGCGAGCCGATCGTCGCTGGCGCCCATCCGGCACGTGCCGCACGGATGATAGGCGCTCTCGGCGTGGTCGCGCACGAAGGCGTCAATCTCGGCATCGCTCTGTACGCTGGCGCCAGGCTGGATTTCACGGCCGGCAAACGGCTCGAGTGGCGTCTGTTGAAAGATCTCGCGCGTCAGGCGAATGGCCTTGCGGAAATCGACCCAGTCGTCGGGGTGCGTCATGTAGTTAAAGCGGATCAGCGGCGGCGCCTTCGGATCGTTGGAGCGCAAGCTGACGCTGCCGCGCGACTTGGCGCGCATTGGGCCGACATGCACCTGGAAGCCGTGGCCCTTGGTCGCCAGCGTGCCGTCATAGCGGATCGCGCCCGGCAGGAAGTGGTATTGGATGTCGGGATAGGGCACGCCCTTGTCCGAGCGGATGAAGCCGCATGATTCAAAATGATTGGTGGCGCCGAGTCCGTTCTTGAAAAGTAGCCATTGCAGGCCGATCAGGCCCTTGGAAACCAGGCCAAGCTTGCCGTTCAGCGTTACCGGCATGAGGCTCTCAGCCTGAAAGTAGACCTCGAGATGATCCTGCAGATTGCCACCGACGCCCGGGCGGTCGGCCAGCAGGGGAATGCCGTGCGCGCCGAGCTGCGCGGCGTCGCCGATGCCGGAATTGAGCAGCAGCTTGGGTGAGTTGATGGTTGACGCGGCGATGATCACTTCGCGGCTCGCGCGGATGGTTTGCGAGCGGCCGCCGCTCTCAATTTCAACGCCAGTGGCGCGCCGGCCATCGAACACGACCCGCAGGGCCATACCGCGCACCAGCCACAGATTCGGCCGCTTCAGCGCCGGCTTCAGATAGGCATTGGCGGCTGACCAGCGACGGCCTTTCCAGACCGTCATTTCCATGGCGCCGAAACCTTCCTGACGCTCGCCATTGTAGTCGGCGGTGACGCCATAGCCAGCGCTGCGGCCAGCTTCCACAAAGGCAGCGTAGAGCGGGTTCTTCGAGCGCCCACGCGTTACATGGATCGGGCCATCGGTGCCGCGCCAGCCATCCTGGCCGCCATGGCTGGTCTCCAGCCGCTTGAAGTACGGCAATACGTGGCGGTAGCCCCAACCGGTCGCGCCCATCTGTTCCCAGGTGTCGAAGTCCTGGGAATGGCCGCGCACATAGACCATGCCGTTGATCGACGACGAGCCGCCGATGACCTTGCCGCGCGGCGTCACCAGCCGGCGGTTGGCCAGGCCGGGCTCCGGCTCGGTCTTGAAGCGCCAATCATAGAGCGGCATGTTCATGGGGTAGGACAGGGCCGACGGCATCTGGATGAAGGGGCCGGCGTCACTGCCGCCATGTTCAATGACGATGACGCGCGACCGCCCGTCCTCGCTCAACCGCGCCGCCATAGCGCAGCCGGCAGATCCAGCGCCGACAATCACAAAATCTGCTTCCGGCGCACTCACTTGCGGCACACTCACTGGCGTCACAATGGCCTCGTCACGGGCTACTCCGCCCCAGCCGGGATGAGGCACGCCATTGCCGGGCGCCAATAGGCCAGAAGCGCCACTTCTGGCTCACGTCCCGCCGTCGCTCAGTGCAGCACGAACTGGCCATCGCGGTACTGGAACTCGCGCGGGCTGATCAGGCCCTGATGGGCGACCCGTACCCGGTACAGCGGACCATCCAGGTTCTTCGACCAGAAGGCGAGAAATTTCAGCAGCTTGGGCAATTGCGGGAAGACATCGTAGTCCTGCCAGACATAGGCCTGCAGCAGCGAGCGATGATCCGGCAGATGATACAGGATCTCCGCCGTCGTCAGGCTGAAACCCTTCAATTGCGCCTCGAATGCACGGTCGCTCATGGTTCCCTCGATCGCTCGAAATGCCCCCGCATCAACCTGTCATTGCACTGTGAATCGTACCCGAGGTCAATCACCAACGCGTTAATTTGTTCCGCTATTTCAGTTTGTTAGCACTCACTCAAAGCAAGTGCTGCCGTGGCCGCGTGCGTCGGGCTCAAGGCTGCCTGGGGCCGGTTTCGCCCGCCGTCTCAGCCAAAGAAAACTGGCCCCGAGCCGACGATCAACGGGTCGGGCTTACCGACCACGGCGCGGTCCTTGCCGGCGTAGTCGAGCACCGAGAGGATGTGCCGGATTGCGTTCAAGCGGGCGCGGTACTTGTCATTGGAAAGCACCACTGTCCACGGCGTCTGCTCCGTGTGGGTGAAGCGGAACATCTCGGCTTGTGCCGTGCTGTAGTCGTCCCACTTGCTCAGGCCTTGCAGGTCAATCGGCGACAGCTTCCACTGCTTTAAAGGGTCGTGGTGTCGCGTGTGCAGGCGCTTGAGCTGAGCCTCGTGGCCGATTGACATGTACAACTTGATCAACTGGATGCCGTCGCGCACCAGCATGCCTTCAAACACTGGCGCCTCGCGCAGGAAGTCGGCGAGTTGATCCTTGGTGCAAAAGCCCATGACGCGCTCGACGCCAGCACGGTTGTACCAGGAGCGGTCGAACACCACCATGTCGCCAGCCGTCGGCAACTCAGCCACGTAGCGCTGGAAGTACCATTGCCCGCGCTCCAGGTCGGTGGGCCTTGATAAGGCGACGACGTGGGCGTGGCGCGGGTTGAGATGTTGGGCCATCGCGGCAATCAAGCCACCCTTGCCGGCAGCGTCGCGGCCTTCCACCACGATCACCACCCGCTGCTGCTGCGCCGCCAGCGACCGCTGCAGTTTCAGCAGTTCGATCTGCAAGCCTTGCAGGTCTTCCAGGTAACGATCGCCCTTCAGCTTCTTGTCATAAGGGAAGTTGCCACTCGCCAGGGCCGCATCGGCGATGGCGCTTGGCAGTTTCGGGTTCTCGATGTCGAAATCGGCATAGGCTCCGCCAGCGCCGCGTACGGTAGATTTCACCACGCCGCTCGTTGGCGCCTTCGCAAGTGTTCCGGTGCTGGCTCGGGCAGGAGCGGTCTTTGCCTTGTCTTTCGTGGGCTTACCAGCCATGACGAGAATCTCCTGAGTAAGTATGGACAGACTCCCTGCACGGCGTCCGGCCTGATTTCAATGGAATTGCGAGAACGGTGTAACCGCCGTCACATGCTCGCCGGAGTGCTGTGCTAAAAACCAATGTTGCGGTCGAAACCAAACATTGGAACGCATGTCTTGTCTTGGAGCATCGCCTGCCATGAACCTTGAAGGTTGGATTGCGCGGGCCAGCTCCGAAATCACGACGTTGGCGTCAGCCTGGGTCACGCCGGAGCAACGCGCCCGGACCTGGGACATCTTACACCATAGCCGGCAAAGGCTGCGCCATTGGCGCTATCTGGCGGCAACATGGATTGGACTCGGCGCACTCGTGCTCATGCAAGCGGGCGCGAGCGCGGCTATGCTGGTGTTGTTCAGTACCGTCATCCTGGCACTCGCTGCCTTGTTGCCTCGTTGGCGGTGGCGCGAGGATGCCAAGCTCAGCGCTAGGCTCGTTGAACAGCCGAGTGTGCTCTGGCCCGCCTTGTTGGCGGCACTGCCCGACCCGGCGATCATGCTCAGCGCCAACGGCATGGTGTTGGCGCACAATGCCGGCGCGGCCGCGTTGTTCGCTCCCTTGCGGATTGGCGTGCGGGCGACCGGCATTATCCGTAACCCAGAGTTTCAAGCCGTGTTAGCGGAAGCCGACGCACTTGGTGGGCAAGCCAGCATCAGTTTCGCAACCCGGGTGCCGCATGAGCGCCGCTTGCTGGTCAGCGCCGGACGCTTGCCGGCGGACCCTAATGGCGGCGATGCGCCGGCCTTCCTCGTCAGTGTGCGCGATCTGACGGAGCAGGACCGCATCGAGCGCATGCGCTCGGATTTTATCGCCAATGCCAGCCATGAGCTGCGCACGCCGCTGACGGCCGTAATCGGCTTCATCGAAACCCTGCAAGGGACGGCGCGTGACGACGCGCATGCGCGTGCCCGCTTCCTGCCGATCATGGCCGAACAGGCGCGCCGCATGCAACGGTTGATCAACGACCTGCTGGCGTTAACGCGGGTGGAAATGCACGAACACATCCCGCCCGATACCGCGATAGACTTTGCGGGTCTGATGACGGACGTTGCCGCCGGACTTGAGCCCCTCGCCAAGACAGCGAAAATGACGGTGGTGGTCGAACCCGCCACAGGCCCGCACATGGTCCGTGGGGATCGCGATGAACTGGTGCAGGCGGTGCAGAATCTGGTGCAGAACGCCCTGAACTACGGCCGGCCAGGCGGCAAGGTGATACTCAGCACGCGCCAGGACGCTGCGGCCCTAGCTCTGGGGGTAGGTGCGAGACTACCGCTGGAGGCGGGCGCCGTGACGGCGTCCATTGCGCTAACCGTGGCTGATGACGGCCCGGGCATCGCCGCCTTGCATCTGCCGCGTCTGACAGAACGCTTTTATCGGGCCGAGCCGGTGGCGGGCAAATCAGGCACCGGCCTCGGCCTCGCTATCGTCAAGCACATCGTCAGCCGCCACCGCGGGACGCTGGAGATCGTCTCCGAGCCCGGTCAGGGCGCCAGCTTCACAATGCGCCTGCCAACACTGTGACCGAAACATCCGGACCGCGCCCGGCTGGTTCCTCCAATGGCCCCTCCAGTCCGTGACGGCGCATCAGGGTGGCGTAAGTGTTGGACAGCCGCACCAGATCCGCGCCGTGACGGTCGATCTGTTGCTGACGGCGTGATGGGTCGGCAGTGACCGCCAACGCACCCCAGATTGCCGCAAGCTTCTCAACACAAGCGCGCGCCTCCGTGGCGATCGACACTTCCGCGGCAGCGGCGGCGATGCGGCCGGGCGTCACCTTGCCAACGCACGGCACCGTGCACGGGCCGGCATCGGCGTAACCCGCCGGCAAGTCGCCCTTCAGATTGGTGACCGACTTGAACCGGATGCAGTCGAGGATTTGATCCACGGCCTGCTTGGCGCCCTCGACGCGCGAGGTGTGGTCAGTGTCGGCGGCGGCATGTGGCAGCAGCTCCAGCTTGCCCCGGTGACGTTGTTCAAGTGCCAGATAGGGCAGCATCGGGCCGCTCAGCACGCCGGTCTTGGCGTCCTTGAACAAGTCCGCATCGATTGCCGCATAGCGCACCTTGCCTGACCCCAAGGCCGCATCCAGTGCCGCAGCATCGACAACCTCGCCACGGTCATAATTGATAACAACAGCGCCATCGTTCATGGCGGCCAGCACGCTGGCGCTGATGACTCCCGAATTGGCAAATGCACCCGTCGCCGCATCGCGCGGACCCAGTCCCGTGTGCGGGCTGATAACATCGGCGCCGGTGGCTGCGGCCTCGGCCGTCGCGGCGAACTCGAAGCCCTCCGACCTGATCCATTCCGCGTGGCGGGGCCGCGCATGAATGGCCACGCGCATACCCAGCGCCATCGCGATGCGCGCGACTTCGCGCCCGATATTGCCGTAGCCGATGACGGCCAGCTTGCGGCCTTCC
Source organism: Hyphomicrobiaceae bacterium (assembly GCA_031402115.1). Lineage (GTDB taxonomy): Bacteria > Pseudomonadota > Alphaproteobacteria > Rhizobiales > Hyphomicrobiaceae > JANNSA01. The sequence goes on from JANNSA010000383.1 coordinate 30,847, forward strand.
AACTTGCTGGTCGGGA
>JANNSA010000384.1:0-2046 GCA_031402115.1 Hyphomicrobiaceae bacterium
CAGGCCGCCAGCCGGTCCAATCCGATCAGTTCATCATAGGATTGGCGTGGCCGCACCACAGCGTGCTCGCTACCCCGCACCAGGACTTCCGGCACCAACCGCCTTGTGTTGTAGGTGCCTGATTGCACCGCCCCGTATGCCCCCGCTGTCATGAGGGCGATCAATTCGCCGGCCTCCAGTTCTGGCAGGTCACGCTCCAGCGCCAGATAGTCGCCAGTCTCGCACACCGGCCCAACAACATCAGCCGGCGCGCGGTCGTGCAAGCCAACCCGCTCGCGCACGGGCAGGATATCGTGATGCGCCTCATACAAGGTTGGCCGGATCAGATCATTCATGGCGGCGTCGACGATAACGAAGGTCTTGGCCGTGCCGGGCTTCACATAGATGACGCGGGCCACCAGGATGCCAGCATTGGCGACCAGCAGCCGGCCCGGCTCGAACACGATGCCAAGGCCGAGATCAGCAAAGCTCCGGCGCACGATCGCTGCGTATTCAAGGGGGTGCGGCGGCGCCTCATTGCTGGCGTGATAGGGCACGCCAAGCCCGCCGCCAATGTCGACGGTGCGGATCGTCCGGCCATCCGCACGCAAGCTGAGCACCAGACTGCGCATCACCGCAAAGGCCTGATCGAACGGCTCAAGCTCCGTGATCTGGCTACCAATATGCATATGAATGCCGGTCGCAGCGATCCCCGGCAGACTGTCGGCCAGCGCATAGAGCCGCGATGCGTCGCCGGACGGCACGCCGAACTTGTTCTCGGCTTTGCCCGTGGAAATCTTCTTGTGCGTGCGCGCGTCGACATCCGGATTGATGCGAAAGGCGATGGTCGCGTTGCTGTCGAGCGCACTGGCGACGGCGCTCAGTGCCTGCAGCTCAGGTTCTGATTCAACGACGAAATGCGTAACGCCGGAGCACAACGCAAAGGTCATCTCGTCACGCGTCTTGCCGACCCCGGCAAACACGATCTTGTCCGGCGCCGCGCCCGCCGCCAGTGCGCGGCGGATTTCACCCTCCGACACCACGTCCATGCCAGCGCCCAAATTCACCAACGTGCGCAGCACCGCCTGATTGGAGTTCGCTTTGATGGCGAAGCAGAGCCGCGCCTCGGTGCCCTGAAAGGCGTTCATGAACACGGCATAATGCCGCTCCAGCGTCGCCGAGGAATAGCAGTAGAACGGCGTGCCGACGGCCTCGGCCAGCGCCGTCAGATCGACGTCCTCGGCGTGCAACCGTCCGTCCCGATAGTTGAAATGGTGCATGCCTATTCCTGCCCAATTGCTGTCGCGCGAGCGCCTATAGCACGCGATCCGGCACGATGCGCCAACCTTGGTTGCTTGTTCATCAGCACGACACGACCGACAACGCCAGCAGATGCCGTGACTGGGTGTCAGGCATTGCTGGCATCTTGTCCCGCTGGCGACCGTGATGCCGGCATGGTTCAAGTTGCCGAGGGGCCGTTGCTGGGTCAATGAAGGAGCCACGACTGGGAAGCAGCCACGACTGGTCACCCGAGGAACCGAGCCATGCAAACTGCCGGACTGCACCACATCACGGCCTATGCGACGAATGCGCAGGCCAATGCCGACTTCTACACCGGCGCGCTAGGCTTGAGGCTGGTCAAGCGCACCGTCAATTTTGACCGGCCTGAACTCTATCACCTGTATTATGGCGACCATGCCGGCAATCCCGGTACATTGTTGACGTTCTTTCCGGTGCCAGAAGCGGCAGTGGGACGTGCAGGCCCCGGCATGGCGACCGCCATTACTCTGGCAGTCAAGCCGGCGGCGCTTGACGGTTGGGCACAGCGGCTCGCTGGACAAGGTCATGCTGTCGAGGGTCCGTTCGAGCGTTTTGGCGCAGCCGTCATTGCTGTGCGCGATCCTGACGGCTTACGCATTGAGCTGGAGGCCGCGGCTGATGCCGCATTGGCCTCGCCAGCCGACACCGGCGCCATTACTGGCATTCACGCCGTGCCGTTGACCGTCACAGCGGCAAAGGCAACGGCAGAACTGCTAACAGAGGTGTTCGGCTATGTCCCAACCGGCG
>JANNSA010000385.1:0-4824 GCA_031402115.1 Hyphomicrobiaceae bacterium
CCGCCAGACCGAAGGCGTGCTGGCTTCAGCAAGAGGCGCGTGGTCGTTGGGAAACGTCATGATGGTATACCCTGTGGCGTAAGGCGATTGGTGCGATCTCAGGCTGACGGTTGCGCACCGGCAATGCGGCCGATGGCGACCTGCGGCGCCGCAACAGCAGCAACCGGTTCACCATCCGAGGTCACCACCTGCGGCTTGGATTGCTGACCATTCATGCGGGCAAGCACCTGATCGCGCGGGCCGTAAAGATCAATCATGCCGTCGCGCAGCACCAGGATGCGATCGAGCGATGACAGAATGTTGCGGCGCTGCGTCGTCACCACCACCGTCATCCCCGCCACCTTGGCGTTGGCCAGGGCGCCCGCCAGCGCTTCCTCGCCTTCCGTATCCAGTGCCGCGTCGGGCTCGTCAAGCACCACCAGCTTGGGGTTGCCGAAGAACGCACGGGCCAGCGCCACGCGTTGCCGCTGGCCACCCGACAACGGCGCGCCGCGTTCAAAAATCATGGTCTCATAGCCATTCTTCAGGCGCACGATCAGGTCATGCACATTGGCGAACTTGGCCGCCGCAACGATCTCCTCGGAGCTAGCGTCAGGCCGCATCCGGGCGATGTTTTCGGCGATCGTGCCGGGAAATAGTTCAACGTCTTGCGGCAGGTAGCCAACCGAGCGGCCAAGCTGGCGCGGGTCCCAGTTGCGCAGGTCCGAGCCATCGAGCCGGACGCTGCCGCCGATCGGGATCAGCGCACCGATGATCAGCTTGCCGAGGGTCGACTTGCCGGCGCCGGTCGGTCCAATCAGCGCGACGGACGTGCCAGGCAGGATACCGAAGGTGATCTGCTTGATGATCGGTTCCTTGGCTTGCGCCGTCGTGAACACCAGTTTCTCGCAGAAGATCTCACCCTTGGCATCGGGCAGGATGGTGCGGGCTTCCAGCACAGCGCTGGCGCCAAGCAGGCGGCAGACCTTTTCATAGGCCTCACGGGCGTAAATGAAGCTCTTCCAGCTCTCGATCGCGCTTTCCACCGGCGCCAGCGCGCGGGCACCAATGATCGACGCGGCGATCGAGATGCCGGGTGTAATCTGGCCGTCAAGGCTGAGATAGGCGCCCCAGCCGAGAATGGCGATCTGCAACAACAGCCGCGAGAACTTCGAGATAGCGGCGATGATGCCGTTGGTGTTGGCGGCCTCCAGCTGGATCTGCAGTGCACGCCGATTGTCAGCGCCCCAGGCGCGCACACATTCCTCGATCATGCCCATAGCCCGCACGGCGTCGGCATTGCGCGTTTGCGATTGCGCCCGCGTCAGAGCCAGCGCGCTATACTTGCCTGATTCTGACAGCGGCTTGTTGGTCGCCAGCTGGTTGGCATAGGCGAGCAGCGCCAGGATCGCGGCGCCGGCTAACGTGATCATGCCAAGGTCGAAATGCATGGCAAAGACAATCAGGATGTAGAACGGCGCCATCGGCAGGTCGCACAATTGCGGCACAACGGGGCCGGACAGAAAGCCGCGCACGGTGCCGAGATCACGCAACCCCTGCACCTCTGGCGAATGGCCGTTGACCGTGTGTTCGATGGAAGCGGCGAGCACGGGACCACCAAGCATGGCCTCTAGCTTCACGCCAAGCCGCGTCAGGATCCATTTGCGTAAGAGATCAAGCACCGCCAGGATCGCGAGGGCCGCGACTGCACCGATCGTCAGCATCACCAGCGTGTCGAGCGACCGGCTGACCATGACGCGATCGGAGATCTGCAACAGATACACCGACGTCGTCAGCATCAGCACGTTGATGGCGACAGAGAACACGCCAACCGTGATGAAGCCCTGCCGGCAGGTCTGCCAGGCCCGGGCGATGATGTCATTGCCGGGACCGCGTCCGTCGGCTGAGCCCCTGCGGGCGGAGGTGCGTGACATGGGTGCTGATGCCGGGATTTGGGTGAACGGGGCTTTGACGGGCGATTCGCTTGGGATGCCCAGGTTTGGACTGCGCCGGTTTACGAGAAATTAACCTCCAGTCCGGATCGGGAGGATATCAACGGCTTAGGGAGGCGCGTGGCGCACCAACCAGCAAGACGATTGGTTCATGATCCTTGAGCGGCAGGCGCTCACATCCGACATGCCGGCGAAGGCGCTGTTAGAGACGCACCTAACCCTGTCATGGCCGCGCAGGTGGCCACCCACGACCAGCCAGTGGCAGGCGAACTGTCTGAAACGCAATGTGTTGTTTCAGCCACTTGAACAATCGACTTGTATTTGCCCGTTGAAGCTTGTCGTAGGTGGCCGCCTGCGCGACCATGATATTCTAGGGCGTTTGCCGATCCATTCACACGCCCTGTCGCCGGGAAGACGAAAGCCGCGCGGGTTGTGCTGCTTGCCGGCACAGCGCCGCCGAGGCATTGCGCTCTTCGAGCATTGCCTGGCTCCCCGGCCGCACGTCCTGGACCGCTTAGTCTTGAGCAACAGCCGATTCGGGCGGCGCTGCGCCACCAGCAATCCCGCATCACAAGAGCATGGCGTTACAACCACTTGTTTTATGGCGTGTTTTTATCACTACAGGGATGCAATCATGATATTCATCCGTGATATTGCCGCGATTACATAGGCTTCCAAGCATTCGTGAATTTTTCTCGCTAGATCAATCGCTTTGCAATCAGATATATCCACCTCATTACCAGTGAAGCCGTCTGATACCCCAGCAAGCGAGGAACACTTCATGACTGCCAACCGCAAGCGTGGCCGGCCTAAGGGCACGGGCATTGATGACCACCAGAACCTGACGCGCATCGCCGACATCATCGCCGGCAATCCATCGATCAAGCGGACCACGGCGATCAAAAAGATCGGCGTCAGCAATCCGTCCATCGTGCGGCGGCTGCGCGACAAGTTCGCTGAGGAAGAGACCGTGCTGATGGCCGAGGCACGGCGTCGCTTGACCGCTCCAACACCGCGCATCAATGGCACGGCGACGCCGCGTCTCGACGGCATCATGCTGGCCACGGCCTTGCATGGCAACAAGGGCAAGGGCGCCGAAGCGCTGGTACGCGGCGCGACACGGGCTACGGCGCCGGTGCAGGCACATGTGCAGGCCCAGGCTTTCGTCAACACCGCCGGTCAGTCGAAGAAGACCGGACCGGTGACAGGGGCGACGGCCGCGACCGCAGCCGCCGCACCGGCTGCTACGGGTCAAAAGGTCCGGCCGTTGCCGGGCATCACGGCCCTGTTCACGCAGGCCGACGTGTCGCCGTTGCAGATCGCCGAGGATATCGTTGCGATCCGCAACGCCATCCTGGCTTCCACCGAACCGCTGCAAACAATCCTCACCCTGTTGAAGGGCGTTGAATTGCAGCAGATCGTTGAGCAGGGCCTCGGCATTCTGCTCGGCGTCAGCCAGAACAAGGTCAAGGACTCGCCGATTGCGTCCTTGCTCACCGAACAGGCCAAGATGCTGGAACTGATTCTGCCGCTACTGCAGATGCAGTTCGCCAGCGCCTTCCAGCCGGCTGCCACTGAGACCAAGACCCGGACTGAAACCAAGGCCGCCGGCAAAGCCGCCTGACGAGCCTCCCTGACTTACCGAAAGCAGGCCCCGGCCGTGAGGGCGACCGGGGCCTTCCGCTTGCGTTCCGTTACCCGCGCGCACCGCCTTCGGATTTGCGCCGGGCAACATAAGCGGCGAGCGCCTCGTCAAGCCCCGCATCCAGCGGCGGTTGCTGGTACTCGCGCAGCAATTGTTTCCACACCACATTGGCGCGCTGCGGTGCGGTCGGCGAACCACGCTGACGCCAGCTATCGTGATTGTCCCAGTTCGACAGCATCGGCGCATGGAACGCGGTCGCGTAGCGCTCCAGCGTGTGCTGTGTTCCGAAAAAGTGGCCGGCCGGGCCAACCTCCTGCATGGCGTCGAAGGCCAAGGCGGCAGGCGACGTGTCGATCGGCTGCATGCTGGCGACTAGCATCTGCAGCATCTCGGCATCAAGGATCAGCTTCTCGAACGACGCCGTTAGACCGCCACCAAGCCAGCCCGCCGCATGCAGGATCATGTTGGCGTGGCCGGTCATGGCGCCCCACAGCGCCATCTGGCTTTCATAGGCGGCCTGCGCGTCGACATCATTGGCGCTGGTGACATTGCTGGAGCGGAATGGCACGCCAAGCCGCCGCGCCAATTGACCCGAGCCTTGCGCCGCACGCACATATTCGGGCGTGCCGAAGGCCGGTGCGCCGCTCTTCATGTCAACGTTGGAGGTGAAGCCGCCATACATCACCGGCGCGCCGGGCCTGACGATCTGGCACAAAGCGATGCCGGCCATCGCCTCGGCATGCTGCTGCGTCAGGGCGCCGGCCAGCGTTACTGGCGCCATTGCCCCCGCCAGCGTGAACGGCGTCACCACCACGCACTGACCGTGTTCGGCCATCAGCATCAGCCCCTCGGCCATCGGTATGTCGAGTTGCAACGGCGAGTTGGTGTTGATGACGCAGGTGAAAAGGCAGGTCTCGTGCAGCCGCTCGCGCGGGCGCCCAAGCATGATTGCCGCCATCTCCAGGCCATCGAGAGCGCGCTCAGCACCCAGGCCCACCGGTTGCCAGTTCTTGCTGAGCAGTCGGATCTGCGCCAGGTGCAGGTCGAGATGTCGCGTCGGCGCCGGCAGATCCATCGCCTCGAACGGGCCACCGCCTTCCTGGTGCAAGACGTTGAGGCTCTGGATCAGCCGCAGATAGTCTTCCACCTCGGCCATGCAGCCGCTGCGGCGGCCGCGATCGAGGTCCATGACGAAGGCCGGCCCGCCCACCGATGCAAAGATCGCGCTGTCACCGCCAACGATCAGGT
>JANNSA010000386.1:0-3160 GCA_031402115.1 Hyphomicrobiaceae bacterium
CCCGCGCCCGAGATCGACCGCCGGCTTGGCGCGATCACCGGCCCGCACACCGACGGGGATAGCGTGGCCTGGGGCTTCTCGCCGATCCCGCTCGACCAAGTCCGGGCGCGTGCGCTCGAACGGCTGGACGCTGCCGAGATCGCGCGCACGCATGACCCAAAAGCCGCGATCCATGCCGTCCAGGCTGATTGGGCGCTCAACCGCCACCTGCTCGGCAACACGCTCTACGACGACATGCTCCGGCCCGAAGCGGACGCCAAGGGGCTGAGCATCGAGGCGCTGGCGAAGCTGATCCACGAGAACGCGACCGCTGCCAAGGCGAGGGTGGCTGCTGTGCGGGGGCTGAAGGTCAGCACCGCAGTGCTGATCGAGTCGGCCCCCGACGCGGCCGGTATCCTGGCGGCTGAGGATGTGGGCATTGCCGCGATCGAGGTTGTGACATGACCCCCTGGCTGACGCTCGCTAACCGCGACCTCGGCACGGCCGAGATCAAGGGTGCCCGGCACAACCCGAAGATCATGCAGTACTTCATTGACATCGGCGCAACCTGGGCCGAGACCGACGAGGTGCCGTGGTGCGCGGCGTTCGTCGGCTCCTGCATCGAGCGCTCGGGCATCCGCTCGAGCCGCTCGGCGGCAGCACGTGACTTCCTCGAGTGGGGTGCCGAGTGCGATCAGCAGGTGGGCTGCATCGTCGTGCTCAAGCGCGGCACCAATGAAAAGCAGGGCCACGTCGGCTTCTGGCTCGGCGCCGAGCTCAACCGCGTGACCATCCTCGGGGGCAACCAGGGCAACCGGGTGAGTGTAGCGACATTCCCCGCAACCGACGTGCTTGGCTACCGCTGGCCCGCTCAAGAGGCCAAGCCGCGTGTCGAGGCCCTCAAGCGCTCCTGGACCGTGACGGGCGGCCTATTGGCACTGCTCGGCACGCTAGTCAACGCGGCGAGCGAGGCTATCGCGATCGCGACGGGAGCCCTTTCCGAGATGACCGCCTTTCGTCCGGTGAGCGAGCTGCTCGGCCACATCGGCGTCGACCTGCCTACGGCCGGGATCGGCATCGCCGTCGCCGGCGTCATCATCGTGGTCCATCGTCGTCTTGACGATGCGGCGAAAGGGAAAACCGCATGATGATCTGGCTTCGCGCCCTGATGGGCGGCAACGGGCTGCTCATTGCAGCTGCGGCTGCCATCCTCGCCATGTGGAGCTACCACAAGCTGACCGTCAGCTCGGCTTATCGGGCCGGCGGGTCGCAGACTGCGATGCAGTACGAGCGTCAGATCAACGCCACCCGAGAGGAGGCCAGCGCCCGTGCAAACGAAGCCCTCGCCGAAGCTGCTCAGACTGCTCCCGCCCCTGATGCTCCTGCTGAGCTTCTCCGGCTGTGCACCGCCGAGCCCGCCGGCTGTCGCACTCGCAACCCTGGATAGCCACTGTCCGGCGCTGACGGCTAGCCGTCAATCGCTCACCTGGGAGGTCCAGGACACGGCCCCGACCATCAACGGCATCCGGCGCATGCGGGCGATGATCGCGAAGTTGTGCCCGCCAGCCGGTAAGAAGGTGGCGTGAGATGAGCAGCCCGGCAACAGGATACCTCAATGGACGCGGACCACTCACACTGGCTGACAGACCACGTCATCCGGCTCTCGCAGGAGGTGACGACACTCTCGGGCCGGTTGGACGCGACCGAGGAGGATTGCGCCGACGCGCTACTGGCGTTGCGCCGGCTCGAACGCCAGATCGAGAAAATCAGGGCATCTCGGATTGGCTGGATGAGAGAGCATCGGATCGAGCTGCTGCTGGCGCTCTGTCTCGCCGCGGTGTGGACCGGCATCGTCACCGTGGCCGACGCGCGATCAGTCCTGCTGGCATGGGTGATGCCATGAGCATTAGGGATGCCGTGCGGCTAGGATTGCTGCTCGGGCTGGTGGCGAGCATTGCCGCGCTGGTCGTGCTCCTGATCGGGTGACACGGGTCCGTATGTCCGGGCTTTCGGTTCAGGTTTCGGTTCGTGCGCGGATGGCCCGCGCTATCATTCCTGCTGCGATATCCTCGCCTCGCTCCTCTGCCTCGATTTCCGCAGCAGAGCGCAGCGACATCGTCCGGTACAGGAACCCTTTGTCTCGCCGGTTAGCAAGCGCGCTGCCCCGGTGAGCCTCCGCGATCTTGGCGCACGCTTCGCGCTCGGCCGCGACCAGGGCGTCGATCTCGGCGACTAGGTCCGACTTCGCTGCATCACCTCCTAGATATGCAGCGGCAATCTCAGTAGACGTGCGCACTTGTCCGGCCTTTCGTTTCTCTTTGTTCAGCGGCCGTCTCTCCGGCCTGCCGCACCACTTGGTTTACTGAACCGCTCCAGGTGTCGGAGCCGCTTGTGGCGGTCAGTGCCCCGGCAAGCGCGGTGGAGCTTCCTCCACCCATACACCCCTTGAGAATGCCGGACCCTCGGGGAATGCGAAGCGGCCTTTCGACGAAAAATGGAAGCCCCGCGTTTGCGGGGAACGTACCGACCACGGTCACTGGCCTGGCGGGCCTCGCGCGGCCCTCAGGACTCGCCGCCCAATATCGGCTCTCCTGAGTGCAGGCGACGGGAGTTACGCCGCCATGCGAAATCAAATGGTAATGCGACTACTCGAGGTCTGCGATCTTTTCGGCCAGCGCAGCCTCAATCTGCTGGCGCCATTCGTCGGCAGTGATGCCCCACGTCGCGCAATCCGTTGCATCGACGGGGCCGGCCAGTGCCTGCCTCAGGTCTGCAATGGAGTTCTGGTCGTAGCAGGCTGCGGCGAATGTGTTGGTTGAGATTTTCATTTGTCGGCCTTCACTTGGTGTTGGGCTGAGGTTTGATCAGCGTACCGTCTGTTCGGCGATGTTTGCCGTCCGGCGAGGATGAGAAAATCGACCTCAGCTCCGCCTTGATCTGCTCCACGGTCATGGTGTCTGGCCTCTTCGTTGTGCCGGTCTTCCCGGCTGATGACTATCATATAGCACACGGCCCTTGACACTGCAAGATATTCCTGTACATTTGCGCAAATGAATTTTGCAGTGAACCAAAGCCCATGATCGTCGGCTACATCCGTCACCACGTGCGGTTCCCCGCATCCACTCAGGCGACCGCGCTTGAGGCGGCCGGGGCGGAGCGCGTGTGGACTGAGGGCGAGAGC
>JANNSA010000387.1:0-1940 GCA_031402115.1 Hyphomicrobiaceae bacterium
CGCCGAGGCGCTGGTCGAGCGTGCGCCAGGTCTTGAGACTCTCAACGATCAATGGCAGCTCGCGCGGATCGCGGCCCATCTGCCGGCACCAGCCCCAGTTACGGCTGGATTGTTCGCAGGCAATCTCACCTTTCTCACACAGCGCCACCGAGATGCCGCGTTCCGACAGGAAATAGGCAGTCGCGGCGCCAATGATGCCGCCACCGATGATCACGACATCGGCGTGCTTGGGGAGTGTCGGCGTGCTATCGACAGAGACCGGAACGGGCATGAATGGCAGCAGCCTTGATTGTTTTGCAAGAGTCGAATGAGGTCGCGTTCAAAGTCGCCGCCGCCGCTGACAACGACCCCTAAGGACTGCTGATATAGCCGACCGTTGCCCTACCGCACACCACTTCCGCTGCGCTTCCTTTCGCCACTCTTGCCAAACGGATATTCCGGGAGCCGGTTTTGCCAGTTGTCATGCATTCAGCCGGAGCCTAGCCCCCCGTGCCCCAAGCCAAATCGACTGCCAGATCCAAGTCTGCTGCAAAGCTCGTGTCCGGTTCGCGCCGGCGGCTCAAGGTCGCCTGCCAGATGGACCCGATCGAGCGGGTCGATATCGCTGGTGATTCAACGTTCGCTATGCTGCTGGCGGCGCAAGCGCGAGATCATGTCGTGTTTTGCTATGAACCACGGCATCTTACGCTAGATGGAACGGACGTGGTGGCGCTCGGAAGACCCGTGCGGCTGCGAGACAAGGCCGGCGACCATGTGACGTTCGGCGCGCCGCAGCGCATCAACCTGGCCGAGTGGGACGTGGTGCTGCTGCGGCAAGACCCGCCGTTCGACATGAGCTACATCACGACCACCCACCTGCTGGAGCGGATTCATCCCGCTACCCTGGTGGTCAATAATCCGGCAGAAGTGCGCAACGCTCCGGAAAAGATCTGGGTGCTGGACTTTCCAGACCTGATGCCACCGACCATGGTGACGCGCGATGTGGCCGCCGTCCGGGAGTTCCGCGAGCGGCATGGCGACATCATCCTGAAGCCGCTCTATGGCAATGGCGGCGCCGGCGTTTTCCGGCTGCGCCAGGACGACGGCAATTTCAACGCCCTGATCGAACTGTTCCAGGGCCTGTCCCGCGAGCCATTTATGGTGCAACAGTTCCGGCCCGAGGTGCGGCTCGGCGACAAGCGCATCATCCTGGTCGACGGCGAGATTGCGGGCGCCATCAACCGTGTGCCGGCGGCTGGCGAGACGCGTTCCAACATGCATGTTGGCGGCACGCCTAAGCCGGTGGAGCTGACCAAGCGCGACCATGAAATCTGCGCCAGACTCGGCCCCGAACTGAAGCGGCGCGGCCTGTTGTTCACTGGCATCGACGTGATCGGCGATTACCTGACCGAGATCAACGTCACCTCACCAACTGGCATCCGTCAGGTCAAGGCGTTTGGCGGCGCCGACATCGCTGCTCTGATCTGGGACGCCATCGAAGCCAGGCGCGGGTGATGATGCCGGGTGCGGATGGTGCGGGTGCCGCAAACACATCGCGCGCGTGGCAGCTATGAAGTTAGACAGGATCGCGTCTGATCAAGGCGACGGCAATGGACAGGCGCTCTTACGTCTACATGCTCGCCAGCCGGCCGAACGGCACATTGTACATCGGCGTGACCAATGATTTGCTCCGGCGAGTTGCCGAGTATCGCGAAGGACTCGTTCCAGGCTTCACCAAGCGTTACGACGTGAAGCGCCACATGTGGTTCGAGGAAAGCCTCGACATTCGCGCCGCAATTCAGCGCGAGAAGTCATTGAAGCTCTGGCCACGCGATTGGAAAACCAATCTGATCGAACGAGAGAACCCGCATTGGCAAGACCTCTATCCCGCGTTGGCGGACGAATGACCAAGCGCTCGCGCCTCACGTGGTTGTCGTCCTGGGCCTTGTGTCCAGGATCCA
>JANNSA010000388.1:0-8938 GCA_031402115.1 Hyphomicrobiaceae bacterium
GCACTGAATATGGCGTTTCATGCCGGGCGATGCGAGGGGCTACCATCGTTTGGCGCGCTTGCTGGGGACGCTGGACCCGGTTCTGCCGCTGCGCTCCCGAAAGCCGTCCTGCATGACCGCCACCACCGATACCGCGCGCCCGACCGCCAGCGCCACCGTTTACCCAGTGCTGTGGGCGATCAGCATTGGCCACCTGATCAATGACACATTGCAATCCTTGCTGGCCGGCGTCTACCCGATCCTGAAGACCGATCTGGCGCTGAATTATACGCAGATCGGGCTGATCACGCTGGCGTTTCAGCTCACGGCTTCCGTGCTGCAGCCAATCATCGGCGCGGTGACGGACAAAAAGCCCCTGCCCTATTCGTTGCCAGTGGGCTCGTTTCTTACGCTTTGCGGCATCCTGCTGCTGGCGTTGGCGCATAGCTTTACTGCCGTGCTGATTGCGGCGGCCTGTATTGGCTTGGGCTCATCGATCTTCCATCCGGAAGCATCGCGCGTGGCGCGGCTGGCATCGGGTGGCCGGCTCGGCATGGCGCAATCGCTGTTTCAATTGGGCGGCAATATCGGAACGTCTATTGGCCCGTTGCTGGCGGCCTTTGTCGTGCTGCCGTTCGGCCAGCCGTCGATCGCCTGGTTCGGCCTGCTGGCGGTGTTGTCGGCGACCTTGCTGACCGGCGTCAGCCGTTGGTACGCTGGCCATATCAAGCCGGTGGCTGGCGCCGTGCGGGCCGCCGTGACCGGCACCGGCTTGTCACAAGCACGGACAATGTCAGCGCTCAGCATCCTGATCGTGCTGATGTTCTCCAAGTTCGTCTATATGACCAGCCTCAGCAGCTTCCTGCCACTTTACCTGATCGACCGCTACAGTGTGACGGTGCAGAATTCGCAGCTCTACCTCTTCGTATTCCTGGCGGCGGTTGCGGCCGGCACCTTTGTTGGCGGCCCAATCGGCGACCGCTACGGCCGTAAGTTCGTGATCTGGCTATCGATCCTCGGGGCACTGCCGTTCACGATGCTGCTGCCGCATGTCGATCTGACCTGGGCGGTGATCCTGACTATTCCGATCGGCTTCATCCTGGCTTCGGCATTTTCCACGATCGTCGTGTTCGCGCAGGAACTCATGCCCGGCAATGTTGGCATGATCTCTGGCCTGTTCTTCGGTTTTGCGTTTGGCGCCGGTGGCATTGGCGCAGCGCTGCTCGGCGGATTGGCAGACTGGACCAGCATCAGTTTTGTCTACCAAGTGTGTGCTTTCCTGCCGGCGCTTGGGTTGCTGACCTGGCTGCTGCCCGATATCGACCGGAAACCAGCGTAAGAGAGGCATCGGCATGAACTCGCTGATCGACCGGCGCCAATCGCAACTATTGCTGATCGATATGCAGGAGCGTCTGCTGCCGGCGATCGACGGCGCGCCGGCGGTTCAGGAAGGCTGCCGGCGTCTTGCCGAGGCGGCACGGCTACTCGGCATCCCGATCACGCAATCAGAGCAGTATCCGAAAGGTCTCGGGTCCACCGTCGCGGCGCTGACCGGCAATGGCGCCGCGGTGCTCGACAAGGTGGAGTTCTCCTGCCTCGGCAATCCAGCCTTGCGGGATCACCTCTGGCAGCACCGCGCCGCTGGCCGGCAGCATGTCGTGATCGGCGGGGTGGAAGCGCATGTCTGCGTGCTGCAAACGGCACTCGACCTGGTCGGCGAGGGCGCGGATGTATTCGTGGTGGCGGATGCCGTGGGATCACGCAACCCGGTGTCACGTGACCGGGCGCTCTCCCGGCTGATGCAAGCCGGCGCAACAATCGTTGACGTGGAGATGGTCATTTTCGAATGGCTGGAACGTGCCGGCACGCCGGAGTTCAAGGCGCTACAGGCGCTGGTGAAGTAGGAAATGGGGTCTGACCCCATCTCTTTGCCGGCTTCAACCCGCGCACGGAATTGCCAAGCCAGACAATACCGGTTTCGATGTCTTCGCGCGTCAGTGTCCCTTCCACGGCGCGCCCGGTGGCCAGCAATTCGGCGCGCAGTGTGCCGGGCAGTAGGCCAGCCGAGGCCGGCGGGGTGATCAATAGGTCGCCACGCTCGACAAAAACGTTGGTGATGGTGCCCTCGGTGACCTCGCCACGATCGTTGAGGAACACGGCCTCATCGAGCCCTGTGGGCAATGCAGCGCGGGCCGCATCGTAGACGTCGCGACGCGTTGTCTTGTGGAAGTAAAACGGGTCGGATGGGTCTATGGCGACATCACTGATGATGAAGTGGTACGGATGGATCTGTGTCTCAATGGGTCGGGACTGGATTGTCGTCGCGCCATCCTCGGCCACTTCGTAGCGCACACGCAGGCGCTGTTCGGCGTTCCACGATCCGAATCGGGCTAGTTCCCAGACGGCAGCGCTTTCAAAGAACTTGAAACCAAAGTAGCGGGCCGAGTTCGCGAGTCGCTCCAAATGCCGATTGAGCAACACGTACTTGCCGTCCGGCTCCAGCAAGATGGTCTCAAACAGCGCGAAGGGCGGTCGTGGCGCAGTCAGGAAGCGCATTTTCAGCAGGCACTCGGCGTATTCCGCCCGGCCATCGGAGTCCGCGACAACGCCGCTGCCGATACCGATCCGTCCGTCGCCCGATGGCGCGACCGTCAACGTCCGGATGGCGACGTTAAAGCGCGCGCGCCGGGACTGCTGGCCGCGGGCTGGCGCCACCCAACCGATGGAACCGCAATAGACGCCGCGCGACCGTCCCTCCAGTTCGGCGATCAGTTCCATCGCCCGGATCTTCGGCGCGCCGGTGATGGAACCGGCCGGGAAGGTGGCGCGAATCAGGTCGGCGAAGGTCACGTGCGGCAGCAAGTTCGCCGTCACGCCTGAGGTTAGCTGATGCAGCGTGCTGAGCGTTTCCACCGTGAACAGGTCGGGCACGCGGACGCTGCCGATCTCCGATACACGCGACAGATCATTGCGCATCAGATCGACGATCATCAGGTTCTCGGCGCGGGACTTGGCGTCCTGGGCGAGTTCCACACGCACGGCGTCGTCGGCGTCTGGCGTTGGCGCGCGGGGTGCCGTGCCCTTCATCGGCCGTGTCAAAACGCGCTGGCCATCCTGCTCCAGGAACAATTCCGGCGACAGCGAGAGGATGGAGCGTTCCGCCGATTCGATTAGCGCACCATAGGCGACGCGCTGGCGCGCCCTGAGTATCTGGTACAGCGCGCGCGGAGACACGCCCAGCGTAAAGCTCGCCTCCAGCGTCAGATTAATCTGATAGATATCACCAGCGGCGATTGCTGCCTTGGCCCGATCGAAACGCGCGAGATAGTCGGTCTCCGACCACAGCGGCTGCGGCTGCCGCTGAAAAGCGTCCGAGCGCGCGCACAGTTCAGCAACCGCAACGCCGTGCATCAGCCAAAGTTCGACATCGGCATGGCTGAGCTTACTTGGTTCCGGGAACAGCCCAACTTCGAGGAGCGGGAGATCATTGGCAGCTCGCATCAGCGGCAATAACCGTGGCTCCAACGCCAAGCCGAGATCATAGCTCAACCAGCCCGCCGCGTGCAGGCCAGCCGCGACACCCGCCTCGATACGCTCGAGCGACGCTGGCACATCGCCAGCGTGCCTGGCGACGACGACGGTGCGCGGTTGCTCGAACAGCAGCGCGCCGTGTCCGTCGATCCGGCTGTCATCAATGAGAACAGATTTCACGGTCGTTCCGGGGCTGGTGCTCTAGACTGCAAAGGGCGTCACGCCAGCAATGCTGGATTCTGGCGAGGCTCATATCTATAACGCCGCAACCACTTGCAACAGGGCCGCGAACGACTCCGACGCAGCCAGGGCATACCACGCGTCGCGCGCCACCGAGACGGGACACACCATGGCCGGCCATTCGCAGTTCAAAAATATCATGCACCGCAAGGGCAAGCAGGACGCCATGCGTTCCAAGCTCTATGGCAAGTTGGCGCGCGAAATAACGGTGGCAGCAAAAATGGGCTCGCCGGATCCGGCGATGAACCCGCGTCTCAGGCTAGCGGTGCAGGCGGCCCGCGCGGAAAACATGCCCAAGGACAACATCGAGCGCGCCATCAAGAAGGCGGCCGGCGGCGATGGTGAGGCGTTTGAGAACATCCGCTACGAAGGCTATGCGCCGGGCGGTGTCGCCGTCATCGTCGAGGCGCTGACCGACAACCGCAACCGCACCGGCGGCGCGGTCCGGTCGGTGTTCACCAAGCACGGCGGCAATCTCGGCGCCACCGGAGCCGTCTCGCACATGTTCGTCCGGGTCGGCGAGATCGAGTATCCGGCCAAAGCCGCGAGCGCCGACGCCATGCTGGAAGCCGCCGTGGAAGCCGGCGCTGACGACGTGCAATCAGACGCTGGCGGACACCTGATCGTCTGCGGCTTTGATAGCCTCGGCACAGTCGCGGGCGAGCTGGAAGCCAAATTCGGTGAAGCCGGCACCGTCAAGTCGATCTGGAAACCGACGCTGACGACACCCATTGATGTCGACAATGCCGAGAGCATAATGAAGCTGATCGCCGCCCTCGACGATGACGACGACGTGCAGAACGTCTTCGCCAACTTCGAGATGGACGAGGCCGTTCTGGCCGCGCTGACGGCGCTGTAAGGCTGGCACCCGCTTGGGCAGGATTCGGCCAGGGGCTTATTCTGCCTTAGGCTGCTGCGATTGGTCGTTGCATGCCGTCGGCACCAACGGTGGCAACGGTGTGGTCCGTTGCGAAGGGCGGCTCGGCGTATGCCGCTTCTACTGGTGCTTCTTGATCGGCGAAGCCGTCGGCGAGCAGCATGGCTTCATCGGTCAGTGCGCTGTCGATGGCGATCGCCTGTTCAAGGCAGACGATGCCGCCGGGTTCGCCCTGCTCCAGCATCACCTTGCCGATATCAAACCAGAACTGTCCGTCGTCGCTCTCCCACTGGGTCGTCTCGGTCAGGCCCAGGGTGTGTTCGATGCACTCGAGCGCATCTTCGGATTGTGCACGCACCAGGGCGGCAGCGTAGTTGAGCCAAATGCGGCCGTTGTCCGGATACCACTCGCAGGCGTTGACATAGTGATCGCGCGCCGCGTCAAAGCCGTCGTCGATCTCGGCGCCGCGCGCTAATTCAAGCGCATCTTCTATCGACGGCATGCTGGTTGAATCCGGCAAGACCGTGGGCGCGCATTCGGTGGCAAAGTCCGAACCCGATGCTTCAGCGGAGATCGCCGCCGCATATTCCGCAGCCAACGGCACCGCGCTGAACGAACCGTAACCGAGAGCTGACGGGGCTGCCATCCCCTGTTCTTGCTCGGCATAAGCCTTGGCCCAGGCCTTGGCATTGGCTTTTTGCCACTGCTGGTCAAAGCGCGTGATCGCAGCGTCATAGGCGGTGCCGAGCAGCTCGGTGGCCGGATCGAAAACCTGTGTTGGCATCGCTGGCCGCATGCCCAGCGCCTTCAGGCGTTGCGCCAACGATGGCTCAGCGCCCGCCGCCATTGGCCGGTTGACCAGAGCCAGGCGCAAGGCCGCCTCGCACTGTTCCCACTCGCCAATGCGCGGCATGAAGTCGGCCATCTCGCGATACGGCAGAAAACTCGGGGTTGGCGTGGTGATTGGTTCTTCGGCCAGGCGATGCCAGTATTCATCAAGGAAGGCGACGGCAATCGCTTTGCGTTGCAAGGCCAGGGCAGTCTCGGCGGGACTGACCAGATCGGCGCTGGCTTGGTCGCCGAGCAGCACGCCGGCAGCGCGCGCCGGCCGGGCGGCAGCGTTCAGTCGCGGCGCAATCCAAGCGCCAAAAGCGCCGGCGATAAAGTCGATCGGCAAGGACGGCCGGGCCGCCGGGCGCATTGCCCCGGCCCAAAGGTCGGCCATGCGCTCAATCAGGCGTTCCGAGCGGTTGCGGCCAGCGCCAAAGCGCGCCAGTTCCTGGGCAATGAAGACCGCCAGTTCGGTGCGCGAATAAGTCTGGATCGCCGGCAGGCCAATTTCCAGCATACCGGCAGAGCCACCAAGCAGGCCAAAGCGCGGCGTCTGGTGCAGGCGCACGGCGAGTGTATCGGTGACGACGATCGATTCCGGCTTGCCGCAGCGCAGTTCCCGCGCGGCTTCAGCGATCAGCGAGAACAGCTCGGGCGCTGAGGACTTGGTGACCCGGAAGCCATCGAAGCGCGGCGTCCTGAGCCAAACCGTGTTGATCAGGATGGCGCCGACCAGGCTGACCATGCCAAGCGCAGTCCAGCCGCCAAGTCCCAGGAAACCCCCGGTCTTGACCACGGAAACGGCCAGCGTCGCCGTTAAGGCGAGCACGGCGAGGATCAGCACCGGCATCGTGAAGGCGGCAATGCGCGCCCAGCCAATTGCCGGCATGCCGCCTGCCTTGCCGCTCTTCTGGACTTGGCCACGCGCCGCCATATCCGCCGCTAGACGGCGAATGTCTGTACCGTTTGCCGCCATCGGCCTGTCCCCGCACTCTCAACTGAATAATGAGCATGAAGATATTGCTTCAGCCTGAACAAAGACTTGACGATACTGGAGGGAAATTCTCATATCTTTGCGAATTGTTGGGCATCAGCGTTCGCGACCGGCTCTTCACGGAACAGCCGTAAAGTTCTGCTTAGCCACGTGTCGGTAGTGAAAGCACTGCGGGAAAGGCTTTCGATGACAAATATGCGCTCAACGCTGGCTGCGGCTTGGCTGGTTCTTGCCTTAATCGTGCCCGCTACCGCTTTGGCGCAGGAAACCGCGCCCGCGCCGGATGCGTCTGTAGCTGATGGCGCGGCTGTGCCCGATCCGCGCGCCGACGATCCAACTTCTCAGCAGGCGGCTAAACTGCTCGCCGCGATCGAGGGCGTGCTGCAGAGCACGGCTGACGACCGCAACGTCGCCAAGAAGCTGCCGAGCAAAGACGAATTCCTCGTCACACCAATCTGGACCGAAACCAAGGAGGATCGCCAGGCGCGCGTCCGCACGTTGCTTGATGCGGCGCTTGGCGTAGTTACCGACGTGCCGATCGTCGATCTGCAGAAAAAGGTAGAGACCAGCCGCAGGTCAATCCGCGATGGCGAAGACCGCATATCAACGCTGAAGCAGAAGCAGCTCACGGCGCCCAAGGATGCGATGCTGGCCGGCTATTTGAACGACACATTCGACAGTCTGCAGCGCGAGATTGACGACCAGATCAAGCGCAATGATCTGAGCAAGATCGAGATCACGACGACCAAGACCGAAATCGTTGATGCGCTCGGCAAGTCGGGTATCAAGATGGCGCCCGAGCAGCTCGATCTGCTGCTCGACAGCGTGCTGTCGGGTGATCTGGTGCGGCTGGTAGCAGCGTTCACGGCGGCCAAGGCGATCGACGAACAATTGTCGCGCGCCGTGCAGGCCAATGGCGACAATATCGGCGCCGCGCGCAAGTTCTTCGCGATGCACGCGGCCCTGTTCGCTATGCTGGTGCACGCCCAGGATGAGCTGATCCGCAAGATCGACGAAACCTACATGCCAAGGCTTGGCGCTATCAACGACGACATCGCCAAGACCCGCGCTGAAACCGAGAAGTTGCTCGGCGAAAAGAACCGCGACGACCAGAAGCGCACCTTGGAGGCCAACCGCAAGAGCCAGGAATTCGCCGCCAAGGTCGCGGCGTATTATCGGGGCTACCTGCTTAAGCAGCGTGAGCAACTGGCGTCGGCCCGGCAAAAAGCCGTCAAGGACCTGCGTATCGCCGACAACACCTTCGAGACCGTGGAAGCCAGTTTCCAGCTCAAGGCGCTGATGCGCGACGCCGCCGCATCGTTCGAGGCGATCGAGAAGCTGGAAGCGCCCGGCTTCGACCAGATCTTCCAGAACGACGAACTGCGCCGCGAGTTCGAGAACCTGACGCGCAAATTGGACGTGCCGACGTCGTGACAGGTGAATTTTGCTGGGACCAGACGCGCCAAGTCGTGAGATCGCGATGGGGGCTTCGTGAATTGGTCAAATCGCGCTAGAGACGGCCTCTCGTCGCGATCTGGCGACGTCACGATTGGGCGTCTTCTGGCAGCACACCCTCCATGATCAAACCAATTTTTGTCCTGAACGGCCCCAATCTTAACCTGCTGGGGCAGCGCGAACCGGCGATCTATGGTTCGGATACGTTGGCCGACCTCAAGGCGCGCACTGAAGCCAAGGCCAAGACGCTCGGCCTGATCGCCGATTTCCGGCAGACCAATCTCGAAGGCGAACTGGTCACCTGGATTCAGGAGGCGCGCGCGCAAGCCAGCGGCATTGTTATCAACGCTGGCGCCTATACCCACACATCCGTTGCCATATTGGACGCTCTTAACGCGTGTGATGTGCCGGTAGTGGAAGTCCATCTCAGCAACATCTACAAGCGTGAGACGTTCCGGCACCACTCGTTTGTATCACCCGCCGCCTGGGGCGTGCTTTGCGGATTCGGGCCGCTGGGTTATGAACTGGCACTGACGGCTCTGGCCAGCCGGCTGTAGACTTGCCTTCCAGCAACAACCCGGAGCCAATCCGGGCGTGGAGACGATGACGCATCATGCCTGAGGAAATCACGGTCGAGAAAGAACTTATCCTCCAGCTGGCGTCGCTGCTGACGGAATCGGGCCTGACTGAGATCGAGCTTGAACGCAAGGGCCTGCGTCTGCGCGTGGCGCGCAACGTCACCCATGTGGCGGCGGTTGCTGCGCCGGCCTTGGTCATGGCGCCAGGCACGCCGGCGGTTGGCGTGATCGACAAGCAATCCGCTGCCGAACATCCCGGCACTGTCAAATCGCCGATGGTCGGCACTGCGTTCCGCTCGGCCGAACCGGGTGCACCACCGTTCATCGTCGTTGGAACCAAGGTGACGCAAGGCCAGACGCTGGTGATCATCGAAGCCATGAAGACCATGAACCAGATTCCGGCGCCGCGCGGCGGTACAGTCACGGCTGTGCTGGTCGAGAACGGACAGCCGG
>JANNSA010000389.1:0-15849 GCA_031402115.1 Hyphomicrobiaceae bacterium
CCGACGGCACCCCTGGCGCCTGGCACCCAGTCCCGCACACGTCGCCCGCCAACCGCTGCCCCTCTATTCGGACGCCCACCCATGACCATTGACCTCTCCACCTTATTCCTGGGTCCTGCCCTGCCGCTGTTGACGCTCGTCATCGGCGCGTTGGTGCTGCTGATGATCGGTGTGTTCCAGCGCGGGCCGGCCGACCGGCTGATCGGCTGGCTGGCGGTGGCGCTGATGGTGCTGGTGCTGGTCCTGGTATCGCGCCAGACCGGCTCCACTGAAACACTGTTTGAGGGCGCCTTCATCTCCGACGGCTTTGGCCGCTTCGTGCAGCGGCTGGTGCTGATCGGTGGCATCGCGTCGCTGTTGTTGTCGTTCACCTACATGCGCGACGTCAAAATGGTCGCGTTCGAGTACCCGGTGCTGATCGTGCTGGCGACGGCTGGTATGTTCATGATGGTGTCGGCCGGCGATCTGATCGCATTGTATCTCGGGCTCGAGATGCAGTCGCTGGCGCTCTATGTCGTCGCGTCGATCCGCCGTGATGACGTGCGCTCAAGCGAGGCCGGGCTGAAGTACTTCGTCCTCGGCGCGCTGTCGTCGGGCATGCTGCTGTATGGCTGCTCGCTGATCTATGGTTTTACTGGTTCCGTGTCGTTCCCGGTGATCGCCAAGGCCGTGGAAGCGGCTGGTGCGGCGGGCGCTGTCACCGGCACCAATGTCGGGCTGATCTTTGGCCTTGTTTTCCTGCTGGCGGGCTTGGCTTTCAAGATATCCGCTGTGCCGTTTCACATGTGGGCGCCGGACGTTTATGAAGGCGCGCCGACGCCGGTTACTGCCTTTTTCTCGGCGGCGCCCAAGGTCGCGGCGATGGCCTTGCTGACGCGCGTCGTGATCAGCGCCTTTCCGGGCGCTGGCGCCGCAGTTGCGGGTCCGTGGCAGCAGATCATCGTCTTCATCGCCATCGCTTCCATGCTGCTCGGCGCAGTTGCCGCTATCGGCCAGAACAATATCAAGCGGCTGATGGCCTATTCGTCGATTGGCCACGTCGGCTACGCGTTGGTCGGGCTGTCGGCGGGAACGCCCGGCGGGGTGCGCGGCGTGCTGATCTACCTGACAATCTATCTTGCGATGACGCTCGGCACCTTTGCCTGCATCCTCGCCATGAAGCGCGATGGCAAATACGTAGAAGACATCAGCGACTTGTCGGGATTGTCGCGCACCAATCTGCCGATGGCGGCGACTTTGGCATTGCTGATGTTTTCGCTGGCCGGCATACCGCCCTTGGCCGGGTTCTTCGCCAAGCTCTACGTTTTTCTGCCGGCAATCCAGGCCAAGTTCTATGGGCTTGCAGTCATCGGCGTGCTCGCCAGCGTGATTGGTGCCTACTACTATCTGCGCGTCATCAAGGTAATGTTCTTTGACGAAGCGGCCCAGCCCTTCGAGCCGATGCCGCGGCCGGTCTTCCTGGTGCTGTTCGTCGCGACCGTGCTGGTGATCGTGTTGGGCGTCTACCCGGCGCCGCTCGTCAACGTCGCCGAGGCCGCGGCACGCAGCCTGTTCTGAACGACCATTGCGATGGCAGCCGGTACTGCCCGCAGGGAACCCATGCTGATAGGTTTGGCCGGCCGCATACTTGGCTTGTGAGTCGGTACCCGCCGGTATCCTTAAGTACGCTTGTAGGCTCAACTAGCTTGTCCACAGGCGTATACTTAAATGCAATCCGGTGTTTGAAGTGCTTCCTCGCGGATCGGGGTATTTCAGTTCTGCTACAAGGCCGAAGACCATGACATTCGAACATGCCCTGCACCCGGAGCGCAATAGTTTCGGGCCGATGCGGCTGGCTTTGGCGTTGGCAGTGGTGGTGTCACACAGCACGTATCTGACGGTCGGCCAAAGCAGTGCTGAGCCGTTCTTCGCGGCCACGGGGATGACGCTGGGACAGCACGCTGTCGAGGCGTTCTTTGTTATCAGCGGCGTACTGATTTCAGTCAGCATCAGCCGGACACCCAGTCTGGGGCGGTTCATATTGCAGCGTGCCTCGCGCCTGCTGCCGGCGTTGTTCGTATGCGTGATGATTACCACCCTGCTGATCGGCCCGATCGTCACGGCAGGCTCCTTGCGGGACTATTTCGGCAGCTCCGAGCCGTATCTCTACGTGGTCCGGACGGCGACGATGCTGACGGGTAACGCGGCGCTGCCCGGCGTGTTCAATACCCTGCCCGTGGCTGGCGACGTTAATATTCCGCTCTACACGCTCAAATATGAGGTCTTCTGTTACGCCCTGCTCGGCCTCACGGCGCTGGTGGGCCTGTTCGGTAACCGCCGGTTCATGACTGTTGCCGCGGCCATCATCCTGGCTGGTAACGTCATCCTGCAGTCGCAGCAGATCCCCGGTCATATCGGTACGGACAGCCTGATGCCACGCTTCGTGCTCTGCTTCGCCCTGGGCGTCTTGGCGTGGCAATGGCGTGACCAGCTTCACTTGCGTCTAATCCATGTTGCGCTTGCCTTGGCAATCTACGGCATTTCGCTGGGAACTTCGGCGCAGTGGTATTTTGGGCCGCTGGCAACCGCCGCGGTAATCCTGTGGCTGGCGGCAATTCCATCGGGTGCGTTGCAGCGGTTCACGGTCAAGAGCGATCTGAGCTATGGCATTTACGTCTGGGGCTGGATCACCCAGCAATGTGTCGTCTGGGCAATTCCAGGCATCACCGCAATGCCACATCTAGCATTGTCGCTCCTGCTGTTGTTGCCGGTCGCCTGGCTATCGTGGACCTATGTCGAGCGGCCGGCCCTGGCATGGGGCAAAGGCACGCCAGACAATGACCTCGTCCGAGCGCCGGGGCACTTGGCGACGCCGGGCCCGATTCCCTTGTTCACGGGAAGATCTTTCCTGGATTGAACAGCCCGTCAGGGTCAAGCGCCTGTTTGATCCGCCGCATCACCGCAACGGCGGCGCCGTGCTCGTCAGCCAGATAACCGCGCTTGCCCTGGCCAATGCCGTGCTCACCGGTGCAGGTCCCCGCCATCGCCAGTGCCCGCCGCGCCAGCCGTTCCAGAAAGGTGCGGGCGCGCGCGACTTCAGCGGCGTTGGCCATGTCGATCAGCACCTGGACATGGAAATTGCCGTCGCCAACATGCCCGACCAGCGGCGCAACGAGTTGAAGCTCGGCGATATCAGCCTTGGTTTCCGTCACGCAGTCGGCCAGCCGCGAAATGGGTACGCAGACATCGGTGGCGACGGATTCCGTGCCGGGCCTGAGGCCCTTATTGGCCCAGAAGATCGAGTGCCGGGCTTTCCACAGCTGGTTGCGCGCCTCCGTGCTCTGGGCGTGCTCAAAGCCCAAACAGCCATGGCTTTCGGCAATGCTGCGGAACATCGCCACTTGCTCGCTGGTCGCCTGTTCGCTGCCGTGGAACTCCAGGAATAGCGTCGGCGTTTCGGCTAGCGACAGTCCCGCATAAGCGTTGCTGGCCCTGATCTGCACCTCGTCCAACAGCTCGATGCGCGCCATACCAAGCGCCAGCTGGATCGCCTCGATGACGGCGGCACAGGCCGTGCCAAGGGATGGGAACGGGCAGACTGCCGCGCGGATCACTTCCGGGATGCCGTGCACTTTGAGCGTCAGGCTGGTGATGACGCCGAGCGTGCCCTCAGAGCCGACGAACAACCGTGTCAGGTCATAGCCCGCCGAGGACTTGCGGGCGCGTTGACCGGTGCGGATCAGCTGGCCATCGGCAAGCACTGCAGTGACGTTGACGACATTGTCGCGCATCGTGCCATAGCGCACCGCCGTGGTGCCCGAGGCCCGGGTCGCCGCCATGCCGCCGAGCGTGGCGTTGCCAGCACCCGGGTCGATCGGGAAGAACAGGCCAGAGTCGCGCAAATGGCTGTTGAGCTGATCACGTGTCACGCCGGCTTCGATCTCGACATCAAGGTCCTCGGCGTTGACCGCGATGATGCGGGTCATCCTCGACATGTCGAGCGATAGCCCGCCGAGGGGTGCGTTGACATGACCTTCCAGCGAGGTGCCGGAGCCGAACGGGATGAGGGGCATTTTGTGCGCGGCGGCGATTTGCACAGCGGCGATGACGTCATCGGCGTCGCTCGCGAACAGCACCGCGTCGGGCGGCTGCTGCGGCAGCCAGGTCAAGGTCGCGGCGTGCTGATCGCGCAGTGCCTGGCCGGTTTGCAGTTTGTCGCCAAAACTCTGGCGCAGAGTGTCGATGGCGCGCGTGTGGCGGGTGTTGGCGTCGTTCATGCGGAGGCTGCCTCTGCGTCGTGGCGGGAGGATTGCGGCACAGGCGCACCATGCCGGATCGCCGCACTCAGCAGCAGATACAGCATCACGCCGTTGAGACTATGCCAAAGGAAGTGCGTGCCGATGGCGTGGCCTGCCAGCACCGTTGCCAGGCACAGCGCGCGATCCAGCGTCCGGAACACCAGCGACAGCGCGAACAGTGCGGCGGCGCCGATGAGCCAGGGCGCGGCGCCATGCCGGCGCAAGGCCAGGACAAGGCCCACCAGGACGAGCCCGGCAAGTGCCGGAAAGTAGACGATTGAGCCGTTGAAGCACTCGCCGCCAGCACAGCGCACGCGCATGACGCCAATCATCGCCAGCACAAACACCGCGACGGCTGCTAAGCCAACCGGCCGCGCCAGACGCAGGAAGCGGCGCTGCACGAACACCAAATAGCCGAGCATCATCGCGCCGATTGGCATGATGTCAGCGAGTGAGCTCCAGGCATTGGCGAAAGTATGGAACAGCGTGCTGCCGATGCCGACTGTGAAGACGCCAGCAATCAACCACAGCGTCGCGCGATCCCGGGCGGGTGACGCCAGCCAATCGCGATAAGCGACCACTGCCGCTAGCAGAAACGCGGCGTTGCTCAGTGCGTTAAAGGGCTCTGCAAACAGGCTCGTATCGGTGCCGCGCTCGCAATAGAGGAAGACAGAGGCGGCCCAGTCCATTTCAAGGTTCCTTCACGGCACGGCACGCGGGAGGGCTTGCCAGGACGCTGGACGCCCGGCACATCAGCCTGATCGCTGTTGGACCATCATAACCGTATGGTTCAGCCGCATGCCACTCGCTTAGGATGACGCCGTGCCAACCGCCACACCCGCCGCTTGGATCCTTGAATCGGTCGACGAGCCGGCACTGCAGCGTATGGCCGCCTGGCTGGCGCTGGTGCTGACGCCAGGCGACGTGGTGACGCTGGCTGGCGATCTCGGAGCCGGCAAGACTACCTTCGCGCGCGCTTTGATCCGGGCGCTGACGGATGCTCCGGAGTTGGAAGTGCCGAGCCCGACCTTCGCCCTGGTACAGGACTATGCATGCCCGCGCTGCGCCATCATTCATGCTGACTTATACCGCCTCGGTAGCCCAACCGATGTTGCGGAACTCGGGTTGTTCGACGACGCGGGCGCGACCGTGACGCTGATCGAATGGGCCGACCGCGCTGCTGCGCTTGTGCCACCCGACTATATCGCCGTGGCGATCAGCGATGCGGCTGATGGCGAGGCGCGTCGGGTGGCGATCATCGGGCACGGCGCCAACGGTGAACGCATCGAGCGGCTGGCGCGCCTGGCGGCGTTCGCGGCGCGGGCTGGCTGGACTGGCGCGCCGCGCTACCTGGATGGCGACGCCTCGGTGCGCGCCTATGCGCGGCTGCAGGAACGGGACAGACCCCTTTCGCTCGCACCGGTGGAGGCGGTAGGCGACAGCGCGGCAGGCGAAAAGGGTCTGACCCCATCACACGCCGTGCTGATGAATGCGCCCGCCGCGCCTGCGAGCAGCAAGGCCTATCGCGCCATCGCGCATCTCGCCGATGATGTCGGGGCGTTTATGGCGGTCGGCCAGGCGCTGCGCACTGCTGGCTTGAGCGTGCCCGATCTCTACGCCGCCGATCGCGCGCAGGGCTTTCTCATGCTGGAAGACCTGGGCGACGATTGTTTCGCCACGGCACTGGCGGCTGGCGTGCCGCTGGTGTCCCTCTATGCTACGGCCACCGACGTGCTGCTCCACCTGCGGCGTTTCCCGCCGGCGCGGCGCTTGCCAATCGACGCCAGCGGCGCCGCGCACAAAGTTCCTCTATTCGACCTTGACGCGCTGAGCGTAGAAGTGGCGCAATTGCTCGACTGGCATTGGCCGGAAGTGCACCGGCAGCCCGCTCCAGCCGAGGTCCGCGCCAGCTTTGCCGCCGCCTTCACGCCGCTGCTCAAGCAAGTCGCGGCCGACACTTCCGGCTGGGTGTTGCGCGACTTCCATTCACCCAACCTGTTCTGGCTGCCCGGGCGCGCGGGCATCCAACGCGTCGGCGTGATCGACTTCCAAGACGCTATGTGTGGGTCGTCCGCCTATGATGTCGCCGCGCTGTTGCAAGACGCGCGTCTGGATGTATCGCCCAACTTGGAGCGCACACTGCTTGACCACTACTGCGCCCTTGCGAAGGGCACTGAACCTGGCTTTGACGAAGCGGACTTCCGGCGCGCTTACGCCATACTCGGCGCTCAGCGCGCGACCAAAATTCTCGGCATTTTCGTCCGGCTGTGGCGGCGTGATGGCAAGCGCGGCTATCTCGTGCATCTGCCGCGGCTATGGCGCAACTTGGAACGCAATCTGACGCATCCCGATCTGGGCGCGCTTCGAAATTGGTTCGATCAATGCTATCGGGTCGAGCACCGTGGCCGGCTCGGCTGACGCACTGCAGTGTTGAGGGGACGATGCGCAAGGATGCTGCTGTGACTGATCGCAAGCCTAAGCTGGCGCGGCCATGGTCGCCGACAACCGCCTTTGTGCTGGCGGCGGGCCTGGGCCTGCGCATGCGGCCCTTGACTGAAACCCGGCCCAAGCCACTGGTTGAATTGGCCGGCAAGCCGTTGATCGACCACGTGCTTGATCTGCTCGCCGCGGCCGGCGTTGAACGGGCCATTGTCAACGCCCACTATCGCGCCGACCAGCTGATCGACCATGTGCGGACCCGGTCGCGCCCGCGCATCGAGATCTCCGATGAACGGGATGCCCTGCTTGATACGGGCGGTGGCGTCGCCCGCGCGCTGAAAACTCTGGGCGACGAGCCATTCTTTGTCTGTAATTCCGACACGGCGTCGTTTGGCGGCACCGGCAACAATCTGCAGCGCATGGCACAGATCTGGGACGGCGCGCGCATGGATTGCCTGATGCTGCTGGCGCCTGCCGCCAGTTCCATTGGCTATGTTGGCCAGGGCGACTTCCAGATGTCGCCCGAAGGCCTGCTGCGCCGCCGGCGCGAGTTGGAAGTCGCGCCGTTTGTCTACAGCGGCTATTTCATTGCCCATCCCCGATTGTTCGCCGGGCATCCCGCTGGCGCTTTCTCGCTCAACCTATTGTGGGACCGCGCCATCGCCGCCGGACGCCTCTACGGCGTGCGCCAGGACGGCCTGTGGATGCATGTCGGCTCACCCTCAGCGCTGGCCGAAGCCGAACTCCGCATCGAACACGGTGAGGACTATTTCTGAGCCAGGCAATTCGGTTCGTCTTTTCGCCTGTTGGTATCAGCAAGATGAGGGAGGTGGCCGCGTTTTCGGGGCGTCCCGCAGGACGCCCGCCGTGCCGCAACCGCGACCCCTGTAGCTGTTGCAACCCGGACGCGCTGCAATGCGCCCCTACATTGCGACGGCATCGCCAGAATTCAACTACCCGGTGTTTCTGAGGCGGTGGGGTCAGGTTTTGCTGCCCGTATCCGTCATTCTCGAACGGCGTCGGCGACTTGGGCCATCACCGGCTAGGGCAGAGCCTGAATCCGCCGAAGGCGAACTGATCGCTGTCTAGCCAGACATTCTTGTGCATGGCCGGCTGATTTGGCCAACGCCGGCAAAGGCGCGCGCCGCTCAATGCTGACGGGTCGCCCCTTCCGGTTAATGCTGTCGGTTGCCACGGTTGATCCGGCTGACAGGGTCGCCTATGCCTTGCTCGCGACAACTGCGCCGGCCAAATTGAGTCGCGCGGCATCGCTGTTGGAGGGGATTTGCCGGGTTTGTGGCTTCACTTCGCCGGATTTCAAGTAGGCAGCACCCGGTGCCGGCCAGCGTACAGCTGCGCCAAGCCGTTTTCTGTCGCCGTGCTGGTCTGCTTACTCGCTGGTTGCGCCACCAGCGGCGATGACGTTGCCAGCATCACGCTGTCATTCGGCGGCACCAGGGTGCCGGGCGCGCCTGTTGAGGTCTATACCCGCGTTGCGCGCGGCGCTAAGGCGTGCTGGTTTGGGGCCGGCCAGCCCCTAGTTACAGGCTACATCTTCGCCGCCGACGTACGGCCTGCTGACAAGGGTGGCGCTGCTGAGATCGCTGTTTATGACACCGCCAATGACAACCGGCGCGGCCTGAAGGCGTTCACCGTCACCATCGTCCAGGCCGGCGCCGATGGACTGGTTCCAGACGCCAACGCGGCTGCACAAAGCTTGATCGGCACCAGCAACGCGCGCATCGCCGAGCCGTTCGCCCAGCAAATGCAAAGCGACGCGCTGCGTTGGGCGTCGGGCGAAACCAATTGCGCGGCGGACGGCCAATGGTCGCCGCAGGCCCCCGCCGAGCCAGAACCGCCAGCCAAGGCGCCCGCCAAAGCAAAAGCCAAGAAGCCGGCGATCAAGACCTGACGCTCCGGCGCGCGCCCCTGAGCATCATTGTCAACTGCATCCTGCTGGCCACTGGGCAGCCTGTCACACACCTGTAGTGCGAGTGTGGTGAAGGGGGGGTATCGGACACCGAGCGGCGAGGCCTTCGTGATAGAGTTGCGCGCAGTAACCAAGGCGTTCCCGGCAAAGGTCGCCGTAGACCAAGCAAGCTTCACGCTTGCGCAACCGTGCATGCTCGGCATCATCGGCCGCTCCGGCGCTGGCAAGTCGACCCTGCTGCGCATCATCAACCGCCTGACACCGGCCACCGCCGGCGAAGTGCTGGTTGACGGCCGCGACGTGCTGGCGCTGCGTGGTGCCGCGCAACGCGCCTGGCAGCACGACTGCGCCATGATCTTTCAGCAATTCAATCTGGTACCGCGACTCGACGTGCTGACGAACGTCATGATTGGCGGCTTGAACCGGCGCGCTACTTTGACATCAGTCGCCAAGATGTTCAGTCGCAACGAGCGGCTGCAGGCGCTGCACGCGCTCGATCGCCTAGGGCTCGCCGACACTGCGCAGCAACGCGCCGAGCATTTGTCGGGTGGCCAGCAACAGCGCGTCGCCATCGCCCGGGCCCTGGTGCAGAACCCGCGCATGCTGCTGGCCGACGAGCCGATCGCCTCGCTTGATCCGCTCAACGCCAAAGTGGTGATGCAGGCGCTGCGCAACATTCATGAGCAGCAGTCGATCACAGTGATCTGCAACCTGCACACACTCGACACCGCACGCGCCTATTGCGACCGCATCATCGGCATGCGCGACGGCCGCATCGTGTTCGACGGTACGCCTGCGGAACTCGACACCGCCATGGCGCGTGACATTTACGGCGCTGGCAAGGAGTTCGACGAGGCGACGACCTCGACCGACCTTGCCCGTCCGATCAACGGCTTTCGCCCTGCCGCGGAGGGGAGCTTGGGCTCCTCGGCGGCGGTTGCGACTGCGGCCGCCGCCTGAAGCGGCAGTCAAAGACCTGGTGGCTCTGGCTGTCAGGCGCGTTCAACAACGAGGGATAGAACATGACAATGATCAAGACGCTTGCGGCTCTGGCCGTGACGGGCCTGGCCTTTGCCACGTCGCCGGTAATGGCTGAAGACCTGAAGGAATTCCGCGTCGGCATTCTCGGTGGCGAAAACGAAGCCGACCGCCTGCGCAATTACGCTTGCCTGCAGAAGAATCTTGGCGCGGCCCTGGGTATTCCGGCCGATGCCGTGAAGCTGTTCCCGGCCGCCGACTATGACGGCACCGTGCAAGGCTTGCTGGGCGGCACGCTCGACTATGCCGAACTCGGCGCTTCGGCCTACGCCAAAGTCTGGTTGAAGGATCCGAAAGCCGTCGAAGTTATCCTCACTGCCGAGCAGAAGGATGGCGGCACCGGTTATTACGCCGTCGGCGTCGTACGTGCCGATTCGGGTATCAGCACGATCCAGGACATGAAGGGCAAGAAGCTCGGCTTCGCCGATCCGGATTCGACCTCGGGCTATCTCGTGCCGCTCGTCGAGTTGCCGAAGACCGTTGGCGACATCAAGACGTTCTTCGCCTCGACCGAGTTCACCGGCGGCCATGAGCAAGGCGTGCAGGCCGTTATCGACAAGAAGGTCGACATGATGACGACCTGGGCCTCGGGCCAGGGCACGTTCGACGAGGGCTACACCTCCGGCAATTTGCGCAAGATGGTCGACAAGGGCGTCCTCAACATGAAGGACCTGAAGGAAGTCTGGCGCTCGGCGCTGATCCCGAACGGCCCCGTTGTCGTGCGCTCAACGCTCGATCCGGCGGTCAAAGAGAAGTTCAAGGCCTACATGCTGAAGAGCCACGAGACCGACAATGCCTGCTTCCAGGCCGTCCAGGGCGGTGATTTCGCCAAGCTGGTCGAGATCAAGCACGAGTTCTACAATCCGATCATCGAGGCCCGTAAGGCCAAGCAGGGCGGCTGATCCCGACAACGAGACTGCTCAAGAAGGGGCCGGCCGCCTGTGCCGGCCCCTTTGTCGCGTCGTTGATCCGGGGAGTGTCGGCGCGTGTCCACGCAAACTCTAGCCTCGCCTGCCGTACTGACCATCGAGCGGCACTACCGCCAACTGACGATGCAGCGCAGCCTCTATACGTGGGGATCGCTTCTGCTGCTGTTGGTGGCGTTGATGGCGTCGCTCTGGTTCGCCAACGAAGCCAACGCTGGCAAGTTCTGGGACCGGTTGCCGCATGCCTTCGATTTTGTCGAGTGGTTGACGCCCAAGGACTGGAGTGACGTTTGGCGGGCGATGTTCGATTTGCCAAGTCCCAACAGCGATGGCAGCCAGGCGACGGATTATCCGGAAGGCCGGGTTTACTTCACTGAGACATTCTACGTTCCAGAGTATTTCGGCAAGATCTGGGAAACCGTCAACGTCGCGCTATTGTCGACACTCGTAGCGTTCATTCTGGCTTTTGCCCTGGCATTTCTCGCCGCCAGCAACGTTACAGCAAACAAGCCGCTGCGCTTTTTTGTTCGCCGCCTGCTGGAACTGCTGCGGGCGTTCCCGGAGATCGTGATCGCTGGATTGCTGGTCGCAATCATTGGCCTTGGTCCGATCCCGGCGATCTTCGCGGTAGGCATTCATACGGTCGGCGCGCTCGGCAAGCTGTTTTACGAAGTCATCGAGAATGCCGACGCAAAACCGATCGAGGGCATGCAGGCAGTCGGGGCCGGCTGGCTGCAGCAGATGCGCTTTGGCCTGGTGCCGCAGGTTCTGCCGAATTTCCTTTCCTATGCGCTGATGCGCCTGGAAATCAACGTGCGCGCCTCGACCATCATCGGCGCGGTTGGCGGCGGCGGCATTGGCGAGCAATTGCGGCTGTCGATCTCCAACAGCTATGGCGCCAAGGCGGTAGCAATCATCTTCCTGTTGTTCTGCACCGTGGTGGCGATTGATCAGTTCTCCGCCTATTTGCGCCGCCGGCTGGTTGGCACGCAGGCGTTCCTCGGTCCGTTGTGAGCGGCATTCAGGGAGATGGGAAAATGACAGCGGCTGCCACAACCGGACTGCCAGAGCTTTCTGAGGCAACCCGCACGGCACTCGAAACCGCACACGCCAATGTGTTGCGGACATCCTGGCGGGCGCGCGCCATGCCGTGGATCATTGTCGCGTCAGCCCTGCTCTATGTCGCCTATGCAATCTGGTATTTTGATCTTGGCGTGCTGACGCGCGGCGGCAAGTGGGATCGCGGCGCCAGCTACATGGCCGACTGGGTGTCCTACGAAATTCGCCCGCAACTGCGCTTCGACGGGGCGCGCATCAACGTGACGTTCGGGCGCTTTGATCCCGTCGGTCCCAATCCGAATCCCGACTGGATCACGCGTAATTCCGCAGGGCACGTCACCGTCGAGTTCGGCGCTGCCGATCAAGCATTCACGGCGACGCCCGATCGCTACGTCGTGCGCGCCGGAACGGAAACCTATACAATTGCGCGGACACCGGAAAAACTCGCTGAGCCCGCAGCGCCGTTGCCGGTCTGGCTGGAGTACAATCGCGGCAGCTACCGGGCGCTCTATGGCATCAACGGTTACGTTGATTTTTACGAAAACCGCATTGCCGCGCGCCGCCGCTATCTGGGCTGGGCAAATTTCTGGTTTGATCCGGGATCGTCATTCTGGGCGATGACAACGCCGCAATTCGTTGACAGCCTTGTCAGTGGTCCGCGTGTTGATCCAGCGCAAAGCAATGCGTCCTTGGCGCTGACGCAGTTTCTTGAGAACTCGGAATGGCAGCATGGCGATGTCTACACCAAGCTGCTGCAAACCATAGTCATGGCGTTCGTCGGCACGCTGTTCGCCTTTGTGGTTGGCGTTCCGCTTGCCTTTCTGGCGGCGCGCAACATCACCCGCTCGACATTGGTCAATCAGATTATCAAGCGGTTCTTCGATTTCCTGCGTTCGATGGATATGCTCATCTGGGCACTGTTCTTTACACGCGGCTTTGGCCAGGGGCCGATTGCGGGCATTGCCGCGATCTTCTTTACCGATACCGGTTCGCTCGGCAAGTTGGCGACCGAAGCCCTGGAGAACGTTGACAGCAAACAGCAGGAGGGTCTGCGCTCGGTCGGCGCCTCGCCTTTGCAGGTTCAGCGCTATGGCGTCGTGCCGCAGGTGCTGCCGGTCATCGCCTCGCAAGCCCTCTATCATTGGGAATCCAACACGCGCTCGGCGACGATCATCGGCGCCATGGGCGCTGGCGGTATCGGCCTGAAGCTGCTGGAAGCTATGCGCACCAACCAGGACTGGGAGAACGTCGCTTACATGGTGCTGCTGATTCTTGGCGTCGTCTACATTTTCGACGGGCTTTCAACCTGGCTGCGCCGTCGGCTGATCGCGGGTTGACCTGCGCCAGCATCTGGACCGCAGCCGGGCAGCTTCTGGACCTTCCATGGAGCCAGTGCTTGGGCCTAGTCACTGGGCCAAGCTTGTAATCCTGGAGCCTAGCTGCGATGCCAAAGATGTCCGCCTCGGAAGCCTTCGTCGAAACCTTGATTGCCTATGGCGTCAAGGATGTTTTCGGTATCGTCGGCTCGGCCTATATGGACGCGCTCGATCTGTTCCCGACGGCCGGCATCCGCTTCATTCCGACCGCCCATGAGCAGGGTGCCGGGCACATGGCCGACGGCTACGCG
The DNA here is from genome assembly GCA_031402115.1 of Hyphomicrobiaceae bacterium. Taxonomy (GTDB): domain Bacteria; phylum Pseudomonadota; class Alphaproteobacteria; order Rhizobiales; family Hyphomicrobiaceae; genus JANNSA01. The sequence continues at coordinate 13,297 of JANNSA010000389.1, forward strand.
CGCGTCTCGGGCAAGACCGGCGTCTGCATCGCCCAGAACGGGCCGGGCATCACGAATTTCGTGACGTCGACGGCGGCGGCCTTCTGGGCGCATACGCCGGTTGTCGTCATCACGCCGGAAACCGGCACCAGCGGTATGGGGCTTGGCGGCTTCCAGGAAACCGAGCAGCTGCCGATCTTCTCGAAGATCACCAAATATCAGGCACATGTCGCCAAGCACCCGCGCATGGCCGAGCTGCTGGCGCGCTGTTTCGACATGGCGCAATCCGAGCGCGGGCCGACGCAGTTCAACATCCCGCGCGACAACTTTTATGGCGAGGCCGACTACGACATCGCCAGCCCCAAGACGATCCGAAAAGGCGCCGGCGATGACGAGGCGCTGGACCAGGCGGCCGAACTGCTGGCTGGCGCCAAGTTCCCGGTAATTGTGGCGGGCGGTGGCGTCATTTTCTCGGGCGGCACCGATGAAGCGGTGGCGCTGGCCGAGTACCTGGAAACGCCGGTCGTCACCAGCTACCTGCACAACGACGCGTTCCCGGCCAGCCACCGGCTGTGGGCCGGCCCGCTCGGCTATCAAGGCTCCAAGGCCGGCATGAAGCTGATTGCCCAGGCCGACGTGGTGCTGGCGCTCGGCACCCGGCTTGGGCCATTCGGCACGCTGCCGCAGCACGGCCTCGACTACTGGCCGAAGAACGCCAAGATCATCCAGGTCGACACCGATCACCGCATGCTCGGCCTGGTGAAGCAGATTTCTGTCGGCATCAATGGCGATGCCAAGGCGACCGCCAAGGAATTGTTGCGCCGCCTCGCCAACCGCAAGGTGGCAGCGCGCGACACCGCCAAGGCCCGTGCCAAGACCATCAAGGCCGAGAAGGACGCCTGGGAGGCTGAGCTCGACGGCTGGACGCACGAGAAGGACGCGTGGTCCGTCAAAATCGCCAAAGACAGCGAGCACATGCATCCGCGGCAGATGCTGCGGGCGCTGGAAAAGGCGCTGCCGAAGGACGCGATGGTCTCCACCGACATCGGCAATATCTGCTCGGTGGCCAACAGCTACTTGCGCTTCGAGCAGCCGAACTCGATGTTCGCCGCCATGAGCTTCGGCAATTGCGGCTACGCCTTCCCGACCATCATGGGCGCCAAGGTGGCGCAACCGGACCGGCCAGCGATCGCCTATGTCGGCGACGGCGCCTGGGGCATGAGTTTTGGCGAAATCCTGACCTGCGTGCGTGAGAACATCCCGGTCACCGTGGTGGTGTTCCACAATAAGCAATGGGGCGCCGAGAAGAAGAACCAGGTCGACTTCTACGACACCCGCTTCCTCGGTGTGAACCTCGACAATCCGAGCTTCGCCGAGATCGCCCGCGCCATGGGCGCCGAGGGCGTCACCGTGCAGTCGCTGGACGATGTCGGCGCCGCCTTGACCAAGGCCGTGGAAGCGCAGAAGCAGGGCAAGACCACCATAGTGGAGGTGATGTGCACGATGGAGCTCGGCGGCCCCTTCCGCCGCGACGCCCTGAAGTATCCGCAGCGCCTGCTGCAGAAGTATCAGCACACCAATGTTGCGGGGTGAGGGGGGCAAGGACGACGACGCCCCTACATCAAGAGTTGAACCCTCGCCGTCGCCATCGGGGCCGCGTGACCAAGGGCGTGCTTAAACATGACGGCGGAGTTGTATCGGTTTGGCGCCCAGCCGAGGCAATAGTGTCTTACTCATGGCCGTTTCGACGCGATTTGGGGGCAGAGTACGCCTACTTCTTGGGCGAATGCTGGAACCTCAGAGCTGACAATGCGCCATTTGCATGCTAGCTTCACGAGTATGCAAGATCATGTCAAAACGCTCGACGAGGCTATTGCGGCCGTGCGCGATTTGCCCCCCGAGGTGCAGGAACTCATTGCTCGCGATCTGCTGGATCGCGCCCGCGAGTACTCGGACGCGGGGCTGACGGACGAGCAACAGGCTGAAGTCTTGCGTCGGCTCGACAACTCACCGCGCTACGCCGATGAAGCATCAATGGCGACATTTTTTGAGCGGCACGGCATCTACTGATGGTCAAGGTGGTCCTCCGGCAGGAAGCGCTTGAGGATATCGAAACGATCTCTGCTTACATTTCGGCGCTGGATCCCGACGCTGCGGACCGCGTCGTTCTGCGCATCCATGGTGCGATCTTCAAGACCATTGCCACTCTCCCCAATGTCGGCAGATTGAACCGCTTCACAGGTGCACGCGAATTGGCAGTACCTGGGATCCCTTATCTCGTAATTTTTGTGCCAAGCGAGGTTCAAGTCGATGTGATTGCGGTCTTACACACATCCCGTAACCCGAAATCCAAGCGTGAACCTTGAAGGCCCTGTCACTTCTTTCGGCTTGCGTTGGGCTTGACTGTAGTCACAGTGGCCAATAACGACGGCAAAATAATCATTGTTGAAGTGATGTGCATGTTGGAGCTCGGCGCCCCCTTTCGCCGCGACGCGCCGAAGTATCCGCAGCGCCTGCTGCAGAAGTATCAGCACACCAATGTTGCGGGGTGAGGGGGGCTGTCGCTTGAGCCGG
>JANNSA010000390.1:0-1829 GCA_031402115.1 Hyphomicrobiaceae bacterium
GATTCTCTGAATCACCCTGATTCGGAGAACCCCAATGCCCCTGACCGCCTTAGCCTTTGGAGAGAAATCGCGCCTGCGGGCGTTGCTTGATCATTTTTCGGTGATCGAAGACCCGCGCGAGCCGTGGAAAGTGGCGCACCCATTGCCGGAGGTTTTGCTTCTGGTTGTGTGCGGGACGATAGCGGATTGCGACGATTACGACCACATCGCAGCATGGGGCGAGGCCCATTTGCCGTTCCTGCGCGAGATGCAGCCCTATCATTACGGCATTCCCGGCGGCCGTTGGCTTACCTTGCTGATGAACCGGATTGATCCCGGACTGTTTTCGGCTTGCTTCACCGCTTGGGTACGGGAAATGTGGCCCGAGCGGCCTGATTTCGTCGCCATTGATGGCAAAACGTCCCGCCGCAGCCATGATCGCAGCGCCGGAAAGGCTCCATTGCATCTGGTTTCGGCTTTCGCCACTACCGCCCGCCTCGTCTTGGGGCAGGACGCTGTTTCCGACAAATCCAATGAAATCACGGCAATTCCGGTTTTGGTGGAGCGTCTTGCCGCCAATGACGGCCTAAAGGGCGCGATCGTTTCCATCGACGCTATCGCTTGCAACGCAACCATCGCTGCTGCCATCAAGGCAGCCGGAGCTCACTATCTGTTGGCTGTGAAGTCCAACCAGCCAACCCTGCGTACCGAAATCAAAAACTACTTTGCGTCCGCCCCGGCCAAGAGTCTTGATGTGGCCACCGATTGGGACAAGGGGCATGGCCGCATTGAAGAGCGCTCAACGACCGCGTCATGCGTCACTTGAAGGCAAGTAGGCGGGACCTGTTCGAGCGGTTGGACCGCCCGGCGCTTTCGGCGTTTGCCGGTCGAACCTTACGTGTACGCCGAGTGGAAATGTTGTCGGCCCGGCCTCGATTACCACGTCGAACTTCGCGATCACTATTACAGCGTTCCGCACAATTTGGCCAAGCAAGAGCTAATGGCGCGGATCACAGCCTCCACGATCGAGATCTTTCATGTCGGCCAACGAGTGGCCAGTCATGTGCGCAGTTCCGGCAACCACCGCCACACCACCGTAGCGGAACACATGCCGTCGTCCCACCGCCGTTATGCCGAATGGACACCGGAGCGGCTGAAGAGAACCGCCGAACAAGTTGGGCCAAACACCGCCATCCTGGTTGAGGTGGTGATGCGCAACCGCCCTCACCCTGAGCAGGGTTTCCGAACCTGCGTCGGTATTCTGCTGCTGGGCAAGGCTTATGAGGATGGGCGTCTTGAAGCCGCCTGCGAGCGGGCGCTTGCCATCGGCACTTACACCTACGCCAGCGTGGCGTCGATCCTGAAGAACGGACTCGACCGTCACAAGCCGCAGGCAGTCGCTGCCTCTGCGGTTACCCAGCACGACAATATCCGCAGCCCCGGCTATTACCGCCACTGAGGATCGTACCGCCACTGAGGATCACACCCATGCTGAATCACCCGACCTTCGACCGCCTTCACGAACTTGGTCTTGCCGGTGCCGCCAAGGCATTCGGCGAACTTCTGGCTCAGCCCGATGCCGATGGGCTCTCCCACGCCGACTGGCTTGGCCTAATCCTGGACCGTGAGAGCACCCACCGTGGAGATAAACGTCTACAGGCAAGGTTGCGCGTCGCCAAACTGCGCCACCATGCCTCCATCAAGGACATCGATTGGCGCACGCCGCGCGGGCTCGACCGTTCGCAGTTCACCATGCTGGCCGACAATGGCTGGATCGCCAAGGGACGCAACATCCTTTTGACCGGTCCGTGCGGCGTCGGCAAGATCTGGCTCGCCTGTGCGCTCGGCCA
>JANNSA010000391.1:0-2467 GCA_031402115.1 Hyphomicrobiaceae bacterium
CCCTGACGACGGCGCCATCGTTTCCGCCAATCCCGCCGCGGCAGCCTTCTACGGTTGGACGCAGGAACAACTGCAGGCCATGCGTATCGACCAGATCAACATGCTTTCCGCTGATGAAGTCGCGGCCGAAATGCGACGAGCGCAGGCGCAGCAGCGCAACAGCTTCGAGTTTCGCCATCGCCTGGCCGACGGCCAGGTGCGCGATGTCGAGGTGTTCAGCGTCCCGGTGCAGATCGGCGCTCGCTCGCTGCTGCATTCCATCGTGCATGACATCACTGAGCGCAGGCAGGCCGCCCGTCAGCTTGCCGAAAGCGAGGCCCGGCACCAAGCTGAGATGAGCGCGGCGCTCATCGCCCAGCACGAGGGGCGGCTCGCGGCACTGAACATGATGGACGACGCAGTCGCCGCCCATGCCCGCGCCGAGGCCGCGCAGGAAAGGTTCCGCGACATCGTCGACACCACCGACGGCATTGTCTGGGAGGCCTCCGCCACGGACTTCACGTTTACCTTCATCAGCCAGCAAGCGCAACGGCTGCTCGGCTATCCGCTCGCAGACTGGCGGCAGCCGGGCTTCTGGGTGGCGCACCTGCATCCGCAGGACAAAGCCTGGGCGAGCGAGTATTGCGCCGCCTGCACCGGGCGGGCGGAAGCGCACGACTTCGAATATCGCTTCATCGCCGCGGACGGCCGCATCGTCTGGCTGCATGACATCGTCACCGTGGTGACGGAGAACGGTGCGCCGCGCTGGCTGCGCGGCATCATGGTGGACATCAGCGCACGCAAAACAGCAGAGCTTCAGTTGCGAAAACTCTCGCAGGCCGTCGAGCAGAGTCCGGAAAGCATCGTCATCACCAACATCGCGGCCAGGATCGAGTATGTGAATGAAGCCTTCATTCAGGCCACCGGCTACAGCCGTGAGGAGGTCTTGGGCGAAAACCCGCGCATCCTTAATTCTGGGAAAACGCCGCCGGAAACTTATGCGGAAATGTGGCGAAGTCTGAGCCGAGGTGAGCCATGGAAAGGTGAATTCCAAAATAGGAAAAAGGACGGCAGCGAGTATTTCGAGTTCGCCATAGTCACTCCGCTGCACCAGGCCGACGGCTCAGTCAGCCACTATGTCGCGGTAAAGGAAGACATCACCGAGAAAAAACGCCTTGGTGCAGAGCTCAATCAACACCGGCATCACATGGAAGAACTGGTTCGTGAGCGCACGAAGGAATTGACCGAGGCGCGGCGAGAGGCCGATGCCGCCAATCTGACCAAGAGTGCCTTCCTGGCCAACATGAGCCACGAAATCCGTACCCCGATGAATGCCATCATCGGCCTGACGCACGTGATCAAGCGCAACGGCGCAAGCCCCGAGCAGACTGTTTATCTGGACAAGATCGATGGTGCCGGACGACACCTGCTGACGATCATCAACGACATCCTTGACCTGTCGAAGATCGAGGCCGGGAAAATGCATCTCGAAAGCGCCGACTTTAATCTGTCGGCCGTTTTCGACACCGTCGCTTCGATCATTGGTCATGCGGCGCAAATCAAGGGATTGCGCATCGAGACAGACTGCGATGCCGTGCCACTTTGGTTGAAAGGTGATGTCACGCGGGTGCGCCAGGCGCTACTCAACTACGCCAGCAACGCGGTCAAATTCAGTACGGCGGGTGAGATTGTGCTGAGGGCCATGCTGCTTGAGGACGATGGCGTCAATCTGCGGGTGCGTTTTGAAGTCAGGGATAGCGGTATCGGCATTGCCACCGAGCAATTGAGCAGGTTGTTCAACGCGTTTGAACAAGCCGACTCGTCGATTACCCGCAAGTATGGCGGCACCGGACTCGGCCTGGTCATCACCAAGCGCATTGCCGAACTGATGGGGGGTGAAGCCGGCGCTGAAAGTACGGTGGGCGTTGGCAGCACATTTTGGTTTACCGCCCAGCTACAGCACGGCCATGACGACATGCGCAGCAAACCGCGCGCAGATGCGCAAGGCCCTGAAATGCAACTGCGCCGTGACTATGCGGGTGCACGGCTGTTGCTGGCTGAAGACAACCCGATTAACCGCGAAGTGGCGATGATGTTGCTACAGAGTGCGGGGCTCATGGTTGACGCCGTCGTGGATGGGCGCGACGCAGTGTCGATGGCACAGGCACACGATTACGATCTGATTCTGATGGATATGCAGATGCCGACGATGGACGGCCTCGAAGCCACCCGCGCCATCCGTGCCTTGCCAGGCTGGGAAACGAAGCCCATCCTGGCGATGACGGCCAATGTCTTCGACGAAGATCGGCGGGCCTGTGAGGATGCGGGCATGAATGACTTCATCAGCAAACCGATCGAGCCGCTGCAGCTCTACCGGGCGCTGCTGAATTGGTTGCCGCCGACGCCGCAGCGCCACCCCGGTCCAGCGGCCGCTTTGGCCGGCCCGCTGCCCGAGCTGCCCCCCCTGACCACGCCGGCGCAGCAAGCG
>JANNSA010000392.1:0-5803 GCA_031402115.1 Hyphomicrobiaceae bacterium
CCATTGCTGCCATCTGCTCGGGTGTCGAATAGCGCTCGTGAAATGGCGTGGCGATCGTGCCGGGCGAAACGGCGTTGACGCGGATGCCGCTGCCGACCAGTTCCTTGGCCAGTCCGCGCGTCACATTGGACACGAACGATTTGGCCGAACCGTACAAACCCGCGCCATTGCCAGCGCCGTTGCGCGCCGCGATCGACGACGTGTTGATGATGAAACCACCCTGCCGCGTCAGCCACGGGATGGCGGCGCGGCAGGCGACCACGACAGAACGGCAAGTGAGGTTCATTACGGCATCGTAGTGGGCGTCGTCGAGTTCGCTGTACGGCACCCGGCCAAGCATGCCGCCGGCGTTGTTGATCAAGCCATCAAGCCGCCCGAAATGCGCGGCAGTTCCTTCCACAACGCGAGCCACGTCCGCCGGCTTCGTGAAGTCGCCTTGGCTGAGATGTACATCGCCACCGCGCGCGCGGATGGTTTCAGCCAAAGCGGTCGCCGCTGCCGCGCTGGCATTGTAGTGCAGGCCAACCCGGCAACCTTGCGCCGCGTAAGCGCTGACCAGGGCAGCGCCGATGCCGGTTGAGCCACCCGTCACCAGCACCACTTTGCCGGCCAGCTCGGGGATCATGATCATGCTGCGGTTGCTGGACATCGGCGTCGCTCCCTTGCGTTCTCTGTACTGCGGCATTGCGCGCTGGCCGTCAGGCTGCCAGCCGGCTTCAGGATCACCGTTGCCAATGAGCTGTATTGCCCACAAACCGCTGCAGCAATCCCGTGAACGCCAGGACAGGCAAGGCCATCAACACCGCAGCTGCGGACAGTTGCGCGATTTCCGCTGCTTCGCCGCCAACTTGCGCCTCCTTGATGGAGAGCTGGCCGGCCATCCAGGGCGGCAACGTCATGGCCTGATCGCCAGCAAGATAGGCGGCGAACAGATACTCGTTCCAGCACAGGACAAACACCATCAGTCCAACGGCAGCGAAGCCGGCACGGGTCATCGGCAACAGGATCGTCCAGAAAATACCGAGCCGCGAAGCCCCGTCGAGCAAGGCGGCTTCTTCCTGTTCGGTCGCCGACGTACCGAGCACCGGTTGCAGCAGAAAGATCGCAACCGGCAGGTTCGCACCAGTATAGACGGCGATCAGCGCCATTTGTGTGTCCAGGGTGCCAGTCCATTGCGCCATCAGATAGAGCGGCAACACGACGACAATCGGCGGTAGCAAGCGCGTCGCCAGCATGGCGATCAGAATGGCGCGGTTGCGTGGGGCTGGTCCGGTCCACGGCAGCACATAGCGGAAGCGCGTCAGGCCATACACCGCCAGGGCGCCCAGCAACACCGTCAGCACCGTGGACGTCAGCGCGATGATAGCCGAATTGGCGAACCGCCTGAGCAGATTGTCATAGGGGTCCGACAGAATGAACGCCCACGCAGCGAACGACGGTGTGAAGTCTATGAACGGCACGTAATAGGGGCCGTCGTTGATCGCCGCTTCGCTCTTCAACGAGGTGATCGCCACCCAGTACAGCGGACACAGACAGACCAGAGTCCAAAGGCCCAGCAAGGCATAGGCACACACGGTTCCTAGCCCCAGCGGCGGGCTCCGTGGTGCAGCGCGGAAACCGCTGCTTTGGCGCTTGGTCATCACCGGCAAACGTATCCCGCCACGGCCGACCTGACAACGCCAAACGGTCTGGCTGAACAGTCTGGCGCCCAGCGCATCACGCCGCCAGCCCGCCGGCCCGGTACTCATGGCTTGAGCCGTCAAAATCAGTGCCGACTGGCTCGCAAGCGCCACCCAAGTGATGGGCGAAGAAGGCCTCCGCGATTGCCACATAGGCGAGCCGGTTGGCGGGCTTGTGAAAGCCATGCCCCTCGTCGGGATAGACGACGTAGGTGACCGGAATGGCCTTGGCCTGCATCACAGCGACGATGCTGTCGCTCTCGGCAATCTTGCAGCGCACATCGTTGGCACCGTGGAAGATCAGCATTGGCTTGGTGATGGCATCGACCTTATGGATCGGCGAGCGCTCGGCCAGCAGTTTGCGACCCGCTTCCGTGCGCGGATCGCCGTAGCTCCGATACATAAACTCAGCGAAGCCCGCCCAGTACGGCGGCATGCTCTCCAATAGGGTTTGCAGGTTGGTGATGCCGACCACTGGCACGCTGCAGCAGAACACTTCCGGCGTGAACGTGGCGCCAACGAACGATGCCAAACCACCATAGCTGGCGCCGAAGATCGCGACTTTGTCCTTGTCGGCGATGCCTTCCTGAATTGCCCAATCGACCATGTCGATCAGGACGTCATGCATCTTGCGCGCGTGCTCCTTCTCGGCCGCCGCAAAGAAGGCTTTGCCGAAACCAGTTGAACCCCGGTAGTTGACCGACAGTACCGCATAGCCGCGATTGGCCAGCCATTGATGGTCGCGGTTATAACCGTAACTGTCGCGCGCCCAGGGGCCGCCATGCACGGTCAACACCATGGGCAATGGCGTCGGTGGCCGGTCGCCGTCAATATCAGCCGGCAGCGTCAGATAGGAAACCAGGTTCAGCCCGTCGCGCGACTTGACTTCGATCGCGTGCATCGGCGCCAGCTTGTAGGGCTTCAGGGCGGGCCGCGCCCGGAACAGTTCCGTGAGCGTCTGCCGGTCGCGGTTGAGCAGAAAGTAAGTTGCCGGCTGCTCTGCCTTGTAAGCCGTCACGATCCAGCGCCGGTTGTCGTCGCTCTGGCTCTCGACGTGAAATGCAAAGCCAGGTAATTGCCCCTGGATGAGCGCCAGGTCGGGAGCGATAGCTGGCGTTACGAAATTCCACTCCTGGCGCGTCGCGTCGATTGACGCCGCTTCCACCTCGAAGCTCATTGGGTTCCAAATCGCGTTGTCGAAGTCAGCGCGCGGACTGTGGCTGACTACCGATTCCACGCCGGTCGCCCAATCCAGCCGGACTAGCGCCGATGTATCCCGCCCTCGGCTGGTTTCCATGTACGCATGCGTGCCGTCACGGTTGAACGCCTGCGCGCCAGTGGCGAGCGTGTCCTCATAGGGCAGGGTCAACCAGATCTGCGGTGCGCCATTCTCAAGCCGCCAGAGTTGCGCGCCGCCATCGGCGGTAATGCTGCGGGCGTGGCGCGGCCGCAGCTGCCAGTCGAGGCCGATGGAGTCAAAGTCCTGCTGGTTCTCCCAGATCAGGGTGCGTTCACCCGTGGCGACGTCGAGCCGGTAGACATCATGCCAGCGCTCATCGCGATCATTGAGGTAGACCGCAATCGCGCCAGGCACGACGTGCGAAGATGGACCCATCTGCGCGGCCGTTTTGGCGTACGGCGTGAGGTCCCGAAGTTCCAGCGTGACCGGATCGACAGCAAAGATATGGTCGTTCTCATCGCCCGTTTCATCGTTGCCAAACACGATGAAGCGGCTGTCCGGCGTCCAGCGTTGACCATAGATCGGCCGCCCCGTGGTGCGCGTAACTGGCTGGCCCGCCGCAACGTTGTCGATCGGCGAGACCCAGATGTTCTGCACGCCATCGACTGGGGCGAGCCATGACAAGTGCCGGCCATCCGGTGCAATCTGCGCATTCAGGAAGGTCGGGTTGTCGAACAGTTTGCGGCGCGGGATGAGGGGGAGCGTTGAACGCATCGGAGGGGTCTCCTGTCACGAATGGCGCAACCGGGTGACCGGCGCTTCGTAACCTCGCCTACATCCACCAACCGGCGATCAGCAATGCTGTTGCCAGTGTAATCCCAATAGTGGGGATAGGGAACCAGCAGCGATAGGAGATGGCAGCGTAACTCAACCCGGTCACCACTAGAATGGGTTTTAGCCAAGCGATGCCGTACTGCATGGCAACCACGATGAGCAGCGCGAACAGCAACACGCCAATGCTGTGGCTGAGATTGAAACCCAGCACGCCTGACCAATAGTCCCGGCCGTTCGGCGCGATCGCTGTCTGTGTCGCGCGCATCGCCTCAAGCAAGCGCGCGTCCCTGGGGCTGAAAAAGCGCGGCTTCGATCCGAAGTCGTGCAGCGTGTAAGCCACGTGCAAAGCGCCCAGCAGCGTCATGATGCCGGCAGCGGCATCGGTAAGGCCCAATCCTATGAAGGTCATGCGGCGCGGTCCCTTGGCTGATCCGTGATCGGTTCGGCCGTCGCGTCGGTGATGCCGGCGGCAGCCAGTGCGGGAAGGATGCGAGCAAACCTGAGCGTGTCTTCCAGCGTCGTGACGGAGGTGATGCGGCCCCAGCGCAGCTGCATCAGCTGCATCACTTCGTTCTCATAACGGGCACCTGGCTGGCCTGCGACTGATGGCAAGCTGCCACGAAACTTCACATAGGTCATGACGCGGGTGTTCCACGGCATGCCTTCCACCACGATCACCTCAGGATGCAGCTGGGCATCCGGCACCAGCCGGTAGATGCGCTGGAACCAGGCTTGCATCGCTGGCTTCGTCCTGCGCGTGCCGCCAAGCGGCGTATCGCCGATGAAGCGATAGACGAAGCGGGGGCTCAAGCTGTCGATGATAGCCTGCCAATTTCCGCGATTGGCCTCGGCGAACAGCGACCGCACGCGCCGCCGGACGATGGATCGATACATGAGACAGCTCGCTGGTTGTCACTATTGCGGATCGGAAGGTGAAGTTGCACAATGCAACTATACGAGCGAAGTTGCAAATTGCAACTATCAGTTTGGAGAGCATTTCGGATGCCAATTTCCCTCGACATCCGGTGTTCCATCGCCAGCGCGCTTGACATCGTCGGCGAGCGCTGGAGCCTGCTGATCATCCGCGAGGCGCTGATGGGGTCGACGCGGTTCGATGAGTTTCACGAACGCCTTGGCATTGCCCGCAACATTCTCAATGACCGGCTCGCGACCTTGCTGCGGCACGGCGTTATGACGCGCACACCGTCACCGGACAACGCCCGCATTCACCACTATCAGCTGACGGACAAAGGTCAGGAATTGCTGCCGGTTCTGGCCGCACTGATGCACTGGGGTGATCGCTGGGTGCACGCTGAGACCGGCCCGCCGATCGTGCTGGTCGAGCGCCGGACGGGCCAGCCGATCCGCGATATTGCCATTGCCGGCGCCAAGGGAACTCCGTTGCACCCCGCAGACATCGGCATTGCCGCGGGTCCCGGCGCCACGGCCGTGATGCGCAAGCGGTTGGCTGAACCATGACGCCCTACAATGCGCCGAGTGACTCGGCCAGGAGCCAGCTGTTGCCATCCGGGTCTTCGAACGTCGCGAAGCGGCCCCAGCTGGCCTCGTTCACGCCACCGATTGCAAGCCCCCGGACAAGCAGGCGCTCGCGGGCATTGTCGACATCGAGCGTCTTCAGGATCAAACCCTTGGTGCCACCGGCTGGCATGCGTTCCGACGGATGCACCAGCGCGATCCGCGTTGAGCCGGCGGGCAATTGCAGCACCGCCCAGTGCCGGCCGTCGCCCGTATCGTGCTCGCTCTGCACCTTGCAGCCAAGCAGATCGACGTAGAACGACCGCGCTCGGCTCTGATCGCTTACAGCGAGCGTGACGATGGAGAGTTGCATCATGGCTTTGGTCCCCGCTATCACCAGCGGATCGTTATGCCACAAGTCTGGCGGTGTTGCGATGACAACAGGACCGGTACAGAATAGCCGTATCCGGAGTTTTGTTGATTGCCGTTGCCGAACGCGCCAATCGGCAACGCCAACTCTTTTGGCGCAAGGCCGAAAGTGCCACTGGCACTTGTTGCGCAGCGACGTCTGAGTAGGCGCTTCAGGTGGAGCGAGCACCGGAAGCAGAGGGATCGTTGCCCAGGCCCGGTTTCG
>JANNSA010000393.1:0-17128 GCA_031402115.1 Hyphomicrobiaceae bacterium
GCCGAGCGCGCGCTCAGATTCACACGTGAAGGTGTGCTGCGAAATTTCGAGCGCGACGCGCAGGGGCGACTTGGAAGCCAGGTCATGTTCGCGGCTTACGCGCCGAACGCCACCTGATTGCATCGAGCGCTTGCCTTGCCGGGTATTCACCACCCCCGGGACGCGGGTTGTGGCTCCGTCAGTCGCGGCCGTATCGTCCTCTCATCGTTGCCGAAAGTCGGTGACGCCGTGATCGTGCTGTGGACGCTGCTGCGCATGAGCGCGCGGCCGACAGTGCCGGCCGGTGATCGCGTCCGCCACGTGCCGGTGCTGCGCACCAGCCCCGCGCTCGCCAAGAGCACCGCGCCGCAGCCGCCCAGGAACGAGGCAACAACCTAGCGCGTCTTAGTGCGGCTGGCATGTCATGCCCGCTTCCTATAGAATGCCCATCGAGGCAGCGGCCAAAGGATGGCGCGAATGGCCGGCCCTTACGAAACCATGGGCGTGAGCCCGCAGGCCACCCAAGAGGAAATTCGTAAGGCTTACCTCCGGTTGGCCAAGAAGAATCATCCCGATCTGCATCCCGGCGATAAAGGTGCCGAGGCCCGGTTCAAGGAAATCACATCCGCCAATGAGATCATTGGCGATAAGGCCAAGCGCGTGCGTTTTGACAGCGGCGAAATCGACGCCAGCGGCGCGGAGCGGCAGCGGCAACCTGATCGTGAATTCTACCGCCAGCATGCCGATGCTGGCTCGGCATTCAGATATGACCGGGGCTTGGACGGCGGCGACGCGATGGACGACGACTTTTTCGCCGAGTTGTTCGGCACGCGCGGCGCACCGCGAAGCCCGCGCGGGAGCAATGTTAGCTACACATTTTCAGTCGCCTTCATCGAGGCGATCAACGGCGCCAGGAAGCGTGTGGTCATGGCCGATGGCAAGGCGCTGGATATCGTAATCCCGGCTGGATTGCAGGACGGACAAACGCTTCGGCTACGCGGCGAGGGGCGACCGGGCAACGCTGGTGGCAAGCCCGGTGACGCGCTGCTGGAAATTCACATCGCTCCGCATCTGTCATTTCAGCGTGATGGCAACAATATTCGTTCCAAACTCGCGCTGACTTTGGGTGAAGCTTTGGCTGGTACGAGATTGCCCGTGGAAACCGTGAGCGGCACCGTTCAGCTCACCATACCAAAGGGATCCAATTCGGGTTCCATCCTGCGCCTGCGCGGCAAGGGCGTTCCGGCCGCGAGCGGTCACGGAGACCACCTTGTTGAGCTGCGTATCGTTCTCCCGCCCGATGCCGGCGCCGCATTGCTCCGCTGTGTGACCGAATGGGAAGCCGGGCATCCTTACAATCCCCGCGAGACCGAGGGCCGAGCACCATGATGGCCGAGCAGGAGTTGATCGATGCGATCGATCGCCTGGATGCCGAGGCGCTGCAACGCTGGATCGGCCAAGGCTGGGTACTGCCGCAGGCCGATGGCGAGGCCCTGCGCTTTGACGGCGTCGATATCGCTCGCGTCCGGCTGATTTGCGACTTGCATTATGAACTGCATATTGAGGAAAGCAGCCTCTCGGTCGTGCTTTCACTCATGGATCAGCTCTACGAAGTCAGGCGTGCCATGCGCCGGCTTGTCGTGGCGGTTGAGGCTCAGCCCGAAGACGTGCGCACGGCGATTGCCAAACAGGCGCAACGTTTGCCTTAGGCCTATGCACGCTCCCGCGCTCGTAAGTTGCGAGAAAGCTACTTCCACCTCTGGATTCACCCGAGTGCCCCGATGTCCGCCAGCGCCCCGCCGAAACCCCTCCCCACCCACGCCCGCATTGTCATCATTGGCGGCGGGGCGATTGGCTGTGCCATTGCCTATCAGCTGGGCAAGCGTGGCGAGCGTGATGTGCTGGTGCTGGAAAAGGCGCAGCTGACGCATGGCTCAACCTGGCACGCGGCTGGGCTGGTCGGGCAGTTGCGCGGCAAGAAGAACCTGACGCGGCTGATGCAGAACTCGGTGGCGGTGTTCGACACGCTTGAGGCCGAGACTGGACAGGTAACGGACTGGCGCAAGGTCGGCTCGCTCAGGCTGGCGGCTTCCAAGGATCGCTGGAGCGAGATCAGACGCTCGATGCAGCTCGCCAAGAGTTTTGGTTTTGAGTGCCATTCCGTTGACGCCGCCGAGGCTAAGCGGCTGTTCCCCTACATCGACGCCAAGGGCGTGGTCGGCGCGGCCTTCATCCCGTCGGACGGCTACATCGATCCCTATGCAGTAACGATGGCGTTCGCGGCCGGCGCCCGCAAGCTGGGCGCGCGCATCCGCGCGGGCGTGCAAGTCACAGGCTTCGAGCAAGTGGGGCGGCGCATCACGGGCGTCGTAACGGCCGAGGGCACCGTGACGTGCGAGATCGTCGTCAATGCCGCCGGGCTGTGGGCCAAGCGAATCGGCGCGATGGCCGGCGTGCCGTTGGCAGCGGGCATCGTCGAACACCAGTACTTCCTGACGGAGAAGAAGCTTGATCTGCCGCGTGACCTGCCGACGCTGCGTGATCCGGATAAGAACTTCTATCTGAAGCCGGACGTGTCAGCGTTTGCGATTGGCGGTTGGGAGGATGGCAGCCGTGGCTTCCATCGCGGGATGCCGCCGTTTGAGTTTGGCCGCGAACTGTTCGAGCCCAGCCTGGAGCGGCTGGAGCTGTTCGCGCTGCCGGCCGCCGAGCGGTTGCCGGTGCTGAATGAAATCGGCATCCAACGCATCATCAACGGGCCGATCCCGGTCTCGGCCGATGGCGAGCCAATCATGGGGCTGGCGCCGGAACTCGACAATTTCTACGTCGCCTGCGGCTTCACCGCTGGCATCGCGGCCTCGGGTGGGGCGGGCGTTGCCATGGCCAACTGGATCGTCGATGGCGATCCCGGCATGGACCTCTGGTCCTTCGACGTGCGCCGGTTCTCGGCGGTGCAGGCGCAAGGTCGGGTGCTGGAGGACCGGGCGATTGAGGCGTATGGCGCTTATTACAAGATCCACTGGCCGGGCGAGGAAGTGCATGCGGCGCGCGGCTTGAGGCGTTCGCCCCTGCACGCCATGCTCGCAGCATCCGGCGCGGTGTTCGGATCCAAGAATGGCTGGGAGCGGCCGAACTGGTTCGCGGCGCCCGGCACGTCACGGGAGGAAGTGCCGAGCTTTGAGGGCCAGCCCAGTTGGCATGCCGCCGTGGGCGTGGAGGCCAAGGCGATCCGCCAGCGCGCGGCGCTGATCGACCAAACTTCCTTTGCCAAGTTCCGCATCACAGGAGCCAATGCGATGACTGCCCTGCAGCGGATCGCAGCGGGCAACATGGACGTTGCCGTCGGACGGGCTGTTTATACTCAGCTGTGCAACCCGGCTGGCGGCATCGAGGCTGATGTCACCTTTATCCGGCTGGCCGCAGACACGTTCAAACTGGTTACCGGATCCGGCTTTGGCGTGCGCGACAGTGGCTGGATCAGGCGCAATCTCAAGCCGGGCGAAGATGTGACGGTTGACGAGGTCACTTCCGCCTTCGCCACACTCAATTTGGTTGGCCCACGCGCCCGCGCCGTGCTGGCGGCCGTTACCGACGACGACGTGTCCAATACTGCCTTGCCCTATCTTAGCGCGCGCTGGCTGGAGATCGGCCACGGCCGGGCGCTCGCAACCCGCGTCGGTTTTGTCGGCGAGTTGGGATATGAGCTGACGATCCCGGTGGAACAAGCCGTGCACGTCTATGAGGCGTTGTGGGAGGCGGGCCAGGCCCACGACATCGCCAATGCCGGCTACCGCGCCATCGAATCGTGCCGGTTGGAGAAGGGCTATCTATACTGGTCGGCCGACATCTCGCCGGACAGCAATCCGTATGAGGCGGGTTTAGGGTTTGCCGTGGCGCTCGACAAAGGCGCGTTTACCGGTAGCGCGGCACTCCAGCAGATCAAAGCGGACGGGCCACGGCGCCGGCTGGTCAGCTTCACGGTGCCGGGCTTCGCGCCGTTCCATGGTGGCGAGACAGTGTTGGCGGACGGCAAGGTTGTGGGCCAAACCACCAGCTGCGGCTTCGGGCACACGCTCGGCCGCACGATCGCTTTCGCCTATCTTGCCAATGAGCACGCCACCGCCGCACACTTCCACATTGAGGCGTTCGGCCAGTCCTACGCGGCGACACGCGGGCCGCGTTGCCTGTACGATGCCAAGGGCGAGCGGCTGAAGGCTTGAGGCTGGCCAAGGGAGCGGGTTATGAGCGCTGACAGTGAGCAGACTACCAACTTGGCGCGGGCGGCACTTGGCCGGATCGACTTCTTCCGCTCCGAGGATCCTCAGGCAGTCAGCATCACGCGGCTCGGCGGGCTGACTAACCTGGTTTTCAAGGTTGAGAGCAATGGTGACGCCTATGTGCTGCGGCTGCCGGGCAAGGGCACCGAGGCGTATATCGACCGCAAGGCTGAGGGCGTTGCCGCACGCGCGGCGGGCAAGGCCGGTGTCAGCCCCGAACTGATCCATTTCGATGCCGCCAGCGGTATGATGGTGACAGCCTTCGTGGCGGCGGCGACCATGACGCCAGAGACGTTCCGGACAGCCAAGGGCGCGCCCGCCCGAGCCGCGCAAGTGCTGCGGCAGTTGCACAACAGCGGCCAGACCTTCTCGACGCGCTTCGACCTGTTCAAGATGATCGACGACTATTTAAAGGTGCTGAAGACCAAGAAGGGCAAGGTGCCCGAGGGCTATGCGGCCGTGCTGCGTCAGGCGGAAGACGCGCGCACGGCGCTAGCGGCGCACAAGCTGCCGCTGGCGCCGTGCCATTGCGATCCGCTATGCGAGAACTTCCTCGATACGGGCGCGCGCATGTGGCTCGTCGACTGGGAATACTCGGGCATGAATGACCCGATGTGGGACCTCGGCGATATCAGCGTCGAGGCGGGTTTCACGCCCGCTCACGACAGCGAAATGCTGCAGACCTATTTTGGCCGCGAGCCGAGCGCGGCCGAGCGCGGCCGCATGGTCATTTACAAGGCCATGTGCGATCTGCTGTGGACGCTGTGGGGCCTGATTCAGCACGCTGACAAGAACCCAGCTGACGACTTCTGGGCCTATGCGCAGAACCGCTTCGCCCGTTGCAAGGCGCTGATGGCGCACCCATCCTTCGTCGGCTCGGTGCTGGCGGTGCGGGCGGGAGAACGGAAGCAGTCGTGAGCCGGCCCGTCGAATCACGGGCAACTGGCAGGCCTGTGCTACAAGAACCCGCGGCGCGTTAAAGCCTAAGCTGGCGCGCCGCCAACCAGGAGTCCTGGCCATGACCACGATACCCGTTATCCGCGCCTTCTTCGACGAGCCGACCAACACCGTCAGCTATCTGGTGCATGATCCGCTGACGAAGCGAGCGGCCGTCATCGATCCGGTGCTCGACTATGACCATCGCACCGGTCAGGCGGCGACCACGGCTGCGGATCTGGTGTTGGCAGCGGCCAGCGACGATGGTCTCGGCATCGACTGGGTGCTGGAGACGCATGTGCACGCCGATCATCTGTCCGGCGCGCCTTACATCAAGCTGAAGACTGGCGCCAAGGTCGGTATCGGCGAGCACGTCCGCGCTGTACAGAAAATTTTCCGGCCCGTCTTCAATGCTACCGACTTGCGCGGCGACGGCAGCGAATTCGATCACTTGTTCAAGGATGGCGAGCGGTTCCTGATCGGTGGCATCGAGGCAAGCGTCATGCATGTACCCGGCCATACGCCCGCCGATGTCGCCTTCCGCATGGCTGACGCGGTGTTTGTCGGCGACACGCTGTTCATGCCGGATTATGGCACCGCCCGCGCCGACTTTCCCGGCGGCAGCGCGCGCGATCTGTACCGTTCAATGCGCAAACTGCTGGAACTGCCGCCTGCGACCCGGCTGTTCATATGCCACGACTACAAAGCGCCCGGCCGCGACCACTTCGCCTGGGAGACGACGGTTGCCGAGCAACGCGCCAACAACGTGCACGTCCACGATGGCGTCAGCGAGGCTGACTACGTCGCCATGCGCGAGGCGCGCGATGCCAAGCTGGCGCCGCCACTGCTGTTGATGCCGTCGATCCAGGTCAACATGCGCGCCGGCAAGCTGCCGCCAGCCGATGTCGACGGCATTCACTATTTGAAGATACCCGTGCGGCTGGCGTCCTGACCGCACGCGGTTGGACATGGTTTCTCTACGGCCGCCACAGCTGTTCGATCACGCGGCGGGCCTCAGCGCGGATGGCCGGGATGGTCGGGCCGAGCAGATCGAGGCGGTCGAAGGCCATAGGTTGATTGGCCAGTGATTGCCGCAGCGCCGCGCCAAACGCCATGCGCAATTCGGTGCCGATATTGAACTTGGCGACGCGGGCCTCGCGGGCCAGTTGCTGGCGGGCGGCGACAGGCACGCCGCTGCCGCCATGCACCACCAGGGGCAGCCGCGTGACGGCGGCGATGGCGCCCGCCGTGGCAAAGTCGATGCCTGAGGTTTTCTCGGTGCTGAGGTGGATGTTGCCGATCGAAATAGCCAGCGCATCGGCGCCGCTCTCCAGATCAAAACGTGCGGCATCGGCGGTTGATGTCATAGCCGAAGCGCCACCGCCTACATGGCCAACGACCCCGACCTCGCCCTCGACGGAGACGCCGGCCGGCTGCGCCAAGTCTACCACGCGGCGTGTCAGGGCAATGTTCTCAGCAATCGGCAATTTGGAACCGTCAATCATCACGGAGGTAAAGCCGGCGTCGATGCCGGCTTGGCACTCCTCCCAGGTGTAGGCATGATCGATGTGGCAGACGACGGGCACGCGCGACTGCTCGGCCATGGTCCGGAACATCTTGCCGAGGATGGCGACGGGCATGAATTTGCGGCAGCCCGGCCCCGCTTGCAGGATGATCGGAATGCCGGTCTCGTCGGCGGCCTCGACAAAGGCCCGCACGTCTTCCCAGCCCAGCACCACAAGGCCGGCAATCGCGCGGCGTTCCCGCATCGCCGGAATCAGGACCTCGGCAAGTGTCGCGACAGTCATTTGAACTTCGCGATCATGTCTTTGATGCCGGGGATGGTTTCCACTTGATAGGCGTGCGCCGGCTGGAAGAACTGCACCAGCGGCCGTTGGCTCAAACCACCCAGGATGGTAAAGTAATACATCTCGTAGCCGGGCGCCGCGACGCACGGGTGATAGCCTTTGTCGAGCACGACAGTTGAGCCATCGACGATATGATAGGCGTCACCAACCTTGCCATCCTCACGCTGCACCAGCTGCATGCCGAAACCGTGGTTTGGGCGAAAGCGGAAGTTGTAGGCTTCGTCGTGGCGCGTTTCCAGCAGTGCGCCGTCATCGGCCTGGCGGTCCGTGTCGTGCTTGTGCGGCGGAAAGCCCGACCAGCCACCGGCGCCAACCGTGAACAGCTCTGAGACCAGCAAGCGGCCAACACGGTCGCGATATTTGGTGCCGATGATGTGCTTGATCTTGCGATGCGTCTTAGTGTCGTCAGAGCCGTACTGCACGCGATCAATGTCAGCGGCGCGCACGGCAAACGGGCTCAGCACGCCATCGAAGCGGGCGCCGGCGATGAACACCTCGGCAGTGTCCGAGCGGCAGGTTATGCGGGCTGGTGCGCCGGTTGGCACATAGACACCTTCGGGCTCGCCGCCCCAGACATCGCCAACACGCTGGCCGATGCCAGCGAAACTCTCGTCACCGACTGTCACATCGATGGTTCCCGTTGCTGGCACGATGCCAGTTTCATAGCGCGGGATCACGTAGTCAAACGTTTGCCCATGCGCCAGCTTGACGATGTTGAAATAGGTCAGCGGCACGCGCGCATCATCGACATCGACGATAGCCCGATTGCGGTTGTCGTGGGGCGGGAAGTGCATGGGTGAGCGGCCCTCAAAATCAACGTGGTTGCCACTGATTGGCACGAAAGAAGTTCAATTCGTCGAGCGTCGGCATGGCTGGCGCGCAACCAACCCTGGTGACAACCAGCGCGGCAGCGGCCGAACCACGCCAGACGCAGTCATACACTGGCCGCGCCTCGGCTAGGCCTGCGACGAAGGCCGCGAGGAACGCATCACCGGCGCCAGTCGGCTTCAGGGCTTTGACGGGGTAGACGCCGGTTTCAAGCACTTCGCCATCGGCAAAAGTCACTGCACCGCGCGCGCCCATTTTGTAGACGACGATTGCCGCAGTGCTTACTGCGAGTTGCCGGGCGAGCGCCACGCCGTCACCGCCGGCGCCCGCCATCACGGCAAACTCCTCGTCGTTACCAATGACGACATCGCTGATGCTGGCGGCCTGTGTGCACGTCGTTGCTGCGTCCAACACGCTCGTCCACGAATACGGCCGGTAATCGACATCGAGGATCACCGGCAGGCCGTGCTCGCGCGCCATCGCCATCGCCAGGAAAGTCGCAGCGCGGCTGGGTTCAACGGCTAAGGCCGTGCCCGTGACAATGACAGCGCCAAAGGGTGCGAAGTCGATGGACTTGATTTGATCAGTCGTTAGCTGGAAATCCGCAGCGCCGTTGCGATAGATCACTGACTGGCAATCCTCGGCGCGGGTTTCCACGACAGCCAGTGAGTTGCGGGCCTCGCCGCCCGTATTGCACACATACTCGGCACCGACGCCGTAGCTTGCCAGTTCATTGCGCACGAAGCGCCCGACAGCATCATCTGACACCGCCGTCACTAGGGATGCGGCACCACCCAGCCGCGCGATGCCAGCGGCGATGTTGGCGGCTGAACCGCCGAGTGCCGCCGTGAAACGCTGCGCCAATTCGGTGCGCGTGCCTGGTGGATCAGCGTACAAGTCCATGCCGGCGCGGCCGACAACCAGGAAGCGGTTCACCCGTATCCGCTCACTCAGCATGCGTGTGTCCCCAGTTGCAATGATCAGACCGTCTTGACCCGGGACCGTAATTGCCGTCCCTCTCCGGCGCAATCATGCTTCAGCATTCCGCGCACAGGGCGATCCAGGCCATGACCAATATCGGTATCGGCGTTATTGGCGCGGGCTATATGGGCAAGGCGCACTCAGTCGCCATGGCCGCCGTTGGCGCGGTGTTCGATACGGCGCTCAGGCCACGCCTGGAAATGCTCTGCACGACGACGGCGGAGGGTGCCGCCGAACGGGCACGCGCTTACGGCTTTGCCCGGTCCACCGCCGACTGGCGGGCGTTGGTCAACGACGCAAAGGTTGAAGCCGTCATCATCGCCAGCCCGCAAGACACGCATCGCGACATCGCGCTAGCCGCGTTTGCCGCCGGCAAGCACGTGCTGTGCGAGAAGCCGCTCGGGCGCACTTTGGCCGAGTGCCGCGAGATGGCGACGGCCGCCAAGGCCAGCGGCAAGACGCATATGACGGCATTCAACTACATTCGCACACCAGCCTCGCAGCTGGCGCGTCAGATCATTGCCGCTGGCGAGATCGGCACGATGACAAGTTTTCGCGGCGAGCACACGGAAGACTTCCTCGCCGACCCGGCGACGCCCGCCGACTGGCGCACGCGCGACCGCGCCAATGGCAATATGGGCGATCTGGCGCCGCACCCAATCAATGCCGCGCTGGCGTTGGCGGGCCCAATCGACCGGCTGATCGCCGATATCGAAACCGTGCACAAGACGCGGCCCGGCAGCAACGGTCCCGAAGCCGTCACCAATGATGATCAGGCGACCATCCTGTGCCGCTTCGCCAGCGGCGTCATGGGTTCCATTTTCAGCAGCCGCGTCGCAACGGGCCGTAAGATGGGCTACTGCTACGAGGTGGTAGGCACCAAAGGCGCACTCCGCTTCGACCAGGAAGACCAGAACGCGCTGTGGCTCTACAAGGGCGACGCGCGCGCTGACCGGCAGGGCTTCACTAAAATCCTGACCGGACCCCTGCACCCCGATTACAAGGCGTTCTGTCTTGGCCCCGGCCACGGCACCGGCTACCAGGACCAGATCATCATCGAAGCCCGCGACTTCCTGCTAGCCATCGCCACCGGCAAGCCGGTGTGGCCGACTTTCCACGACGGCATGCTGGTCAACCAAGTGATAGAAGCCGCGCTCTTGTCCCATGCCGAACGCCGCTGGGTAACGGTAAGCGAGCTCTGAACGCCGCGAAGTTTCGCCAATCGCAATGGAAGCACAGCATGACACGACTTTCCTGGGGCATGATCGGCGGCGGCGAGGGCAGCCAGATCGGGCCGGCACATCGGATCAGCGCGGCGATGGACGGGCTCTACACGATGGCGGCCGGCGCGCTCGACGCCGACCCGGCCAAGGGCCGCGCCTATGCGCAACGGCTCGGCATCGCCCGGGACCGTGCCTATGGCGATTGGCGCGAGATGCTGGCCGGCGAGAGGGACCGCCCCGACCGCGTCGATCTGGTCACGGTGGCAACGCCAAACGCTACGCACTACGCCATCACTAAAGCCTTCCTTGAGGCCGGCTTTAACGTGCTGTGCGAGAAGCCGATGACGATGACGGTGGCCGAGGCTGAGGACATCGCTGCTGTCGCAAGTCACGCGGGTTCGATCTGCGCCGTCAACTACGGCTACAGTGGCTATGCGTTGGTGCGGCATATGCGGGCGATGGTAGCGCGCGGCGACCTTGGCCGGGTTCGGCTGATAAAGGCTGAGTTTGCCCACGGCTTCCATGCCGACGCAGCCGATGCCGGCAATCCGCGGGTACGCTGGCGCTATGACCCGGCGCAGGCCGGTGCTTCAGCGCAGTTTGCTGATTGCGGCATCCACGCGCTGCACATGGCCTGTTTCGTATCCGGTCAAGAGGCGCGCGAGTTGTCGGCGGACTTCGTGTCTTGCCTGCCAGAGCGAACCTTGGAAGACGACGCCATGCTCAACATCCGCATGGATGGCGGCGCTGTCGTCCGGCTGTGGACCAGCTCGGTTGCCATTGGCAGTATGCACGGCCTCAACATCCGCGTGTTTGGCGAGAAGGGCGGCCTGCGTTGGGCCCAGCAATGGCCTGATCAGCTGCACTGGACGCCGCTCAATGGCCGCACCGAAATCATCGAACGCGGCGGCCCCGGCCTGTCGCCGGAGGCCGACCGCGCCTCGCGCGTCGCCATCGGCCACGCCGAGGGCATGCCGCTCGCTTTCGCCAACATCTATGCTGACCTGGCTGAGGCGATCACAGCGAAGAAGGCGGGGCGCGCGGCTGATCCGCTGGCGGGACACTTCCCGTCGGCCGTCGATGGCTTGCGCTCGATGGCGGCGATCGAGGCGGCGGTGGCTTCCGCGCAGCAGGGTGGCAAATGGATTGAAGCCCGGCCGGCGTCGCTGCGCGCCTGATCGCTCGCGGAAGCTGGCAATGCCGTAGGGTGCGAAAGGCCCTCTTCAGGCCGTATCGCACCGCCACGGGCCGCGGCGACGGCGGCTGGTGCGATACGGCGAAGACGCCTTTCGCACCCTACAAATCCGTCGCAGTCTACTGCGCGACGACGGCGGAATGCGCGGCGATGGTGGCCACTTCCATCGTTGCGGTAGCGGCGGCGATAGCTTTGACGACGGGCGCCGGCGTCACGGCGGCGACGGGCGCCACTTCGGCGGGCTTGGCAGACGACTGCGTCATGACTTGCTGCTTGTGGCGATTGCAGCCACCCTCGCCAGCTTGCACGACAGTGCTGGTTCCGAGGATGGCACCGATCGCGATGGCAATTCCGAGTGCGGTTTTCATTCTATCGCTCCTCTTGCTTTTCGGATGGCCGATCAACTTGAACCCAGCAGGCTGTTGTCACTGCGGGCTCGGTGTTCCCAATCTGATTTTCTCGACCATCGCAACATCGTCCCACGCAAGGCGCGCCGTGCCAAGCCGCACGTGATCACGCATCCGTGATCCAAGCGTTATTCCGCCGGCTTGGCGATGGCCATTTGCTGACGCCACAGGCTCTCCGACTGGCTGAGCTCCGCCCCCGGTAGCCCTATCCTGGCGTCGCGAAAGGCGCGGAACACCATGCAGCGCAGGTCGCTGCGCACGGAGCCGCCACGACCAATCTCAGCGATCGGCACATCGAGGCTGAACTCAAGGCCCTCAGCGCTGAAGCTGGCGAAGCTGACGACGGGGGGCTTGGTTTTATCGACGGCGGGATGGGCGGCGGCGACGCGGCGCAGCACTTCCAGCACCAGTTCCGGCTCAGCGCTGGTGGCGGTGCGTACCTTGATGCTGACGCGGCCACCGGGCGAGCCGAGCATCCAATTCTGCACAACGCCGGTGATGAACTCCGAATTCGGCACCAGCACGCTGGCGCCCTCAAAGGATTCGATCTCGGTGGACCGCACATTGATACGGCGGACGATACCTTCCTTGTCCTTGACGACCACCCAATCACCGATCCGCACGGGCCGTTCGATCAGCAGGATGAGACCGCAGACAAAGTTGCTAATGACGGTTTGCAGGCCAAAGCCGATGCCGACTGACAAAGCGCCAGCCACCAGCGTCAGGCCACTGAGGTCGAGGCCGACGATGGACGCAGCATACAGCGCCGCCAGCACCAAGCCGGCATAGCCGATCGCTTTCTCGATGGCGTAGGCAATGCCGTGGTCAATGCGTTCCGGCGTCAGGACGCTGCGGCGCAGGAAACTCTGGATCAGCCGCGCGATATAAATAATGCCGCCAAACACGACAGCCGCGCCGATCACTTTGAGCGCCACGCGCTGGATCTGGCCGATGTCGAACTGCGCCAGCGCCGGCACCGCGACGCCCGATAAGTCAGGCACGAACGAGACGCCGAGCGCCGCCAACGCCGCGACCACCACCACCACGAATGCGAGCGTTGTCCGATTCACCCTAGCCTCCAAGCGCCCGCGACTGTCCCGACGGCGGTGTTGACCCACCCTAAGGCAGAATGGTGGCGGACCAACAGGTTAGCATAGGGTTCCGGTTGGCATGCTTAGCGGGTGGGATGGGCATGGATGGCATTGCCTGAGCAGATGAGGCGAGACACGCGGACGGTGCTGGCGGTACTGGGTGTCAGGCACTGATGCGCTGACGGTCAGCAACCATACGGCGCGCGTGCCAGCGCATAAGTGCCTGACACCCCGTGACGTTCGCAGCATATTTCTACTGCACGAATCAGGACACCACCCATGCACCTTGAGCACTTCCAGACCTGGGCGCATCGCTCTGTTGATTGGGCGGTGGAGTTCCTCGGTTCAATCCGGCAGCGGCCTGTGCGGGCGCAGACCAAGCCCGGTGCCATCGCGGCGCAATTGCCAGCGGCGCCGCCCAAAGCCGGCGAGTCGATGGCGGACATCTTCGCTGATTTCGAGCGGATCATCATGCCGGGCATGACGCATTGGCAGCATCCGCGCTTCTTTGCCTATTTTCCGGCCAATGCCAGTCCGCCGTCAATGATCGCCGAGTATTTGACGGCGACGCTGGGAGCGCAGTGCATGCTGTGGCAGACGTCGCCCGCCGCCACTGAGCTGGAAACCCGCGTGCTCGACTGGCTGCGGCAGATGATTGGACTGCCCGAGGGCTTCCACGGCGTTATCCAGGATAGCGCTTCTTCGGCGACCTTGGCGGCTCTGTTGACGGCACGCGAGCGGGCGTTAGGCTGGCGCGGTAACAGCGATGGGCTGGCGGCGGGGCCAGCGATCCGCGTTTACACGTCCGAGCAGGCGCATTCCTCCATCGATAAGGCCTGTTGGATCGCTGGCATCGGCCAAGCCAATCTCGTCAAACTGCCAGGGCTTGGCACCCGCCGCGCCATTGATCCGGTTGCACTGGAAGCCGCAATTGCCGCCGACCAGGCAGCTGGCCATTTGCCGGCAGCCGTAGTGGCGCTGATCGGCGGCACCAGCATGGGCGCAACCGATGACATCGCCGCCATTGTCAGTGTCGCAAAACGGCACGGGCTCTATGTCCATGTTGATGCAGCCTGGGCCGGCGCCGCGATGATCTGCCCGGAGTTTCGCGATCTCATGACGGGCGCTGACGGCGTCGACAGCTTCGTCTTCAACCCGCATAAATGGCTGATGACCAATTTCGATTGTGCCGCCCATTTTGTGCGCGAGCCGGCCGATCTGGTGCGCACACTTGGCATCCGGCCGGCCTATCTGCAGACGCGCGGCGCCGACGGCATCATCAATTACAGCGAGTGGACCGTGCCGCTCGGCCGCCGCTTCCGGGCGCTGAAGCTGTGGTTCGTGATCCGCTCGTATGGCATCGAAGGCTTGCAGGCGATCATCCGCGATCATGTCGCCTGGGCACGGGAGCTGGCCGAGCTAATCCGGACGGAGCCTGACTTTGAGATCATCACGGAGCCAGTGCTGTCGTTGTTCACCTTCCGCTACGCCCCCGCAGGTGCGCGCAATCTGGACGAACTCAACCAGCGGCTGTTGCAGGCCATCAACGACGACGGCCGCGTCTACCTGACGCCAACGGTGCTGGACGGTCGCACAGTGCTGCGCTTCCAGGCCGGCCAGACCAACACGACGCGAGACGACGTGCTGATGACCCTGACGGTGCTGCGCGAACTGGCGCCGCGCGACTAGGTGTCAGGCACTTGTGCGCCTGATAGGCCCTGTCACATGGCACTGCCAAGCCAGCGCACAAGTGCCTGACACCCAGTATGCGAACCAGTTCGCCTCAGCCTTCGCGGTATTCCTGAATACGCGTGGCGCGTAGGCCAGCGAGACCGTGCTTTTCAATGGACCGCTGCCAGGATAAGAACTCGTCGACGGTAAGCTTGTAGCGATCGCACGCCTCTTCCAGACTGAGTAGGCCACCGCGCACGGCGGCAACCACTTCAGCCTTGCGGCGGATCACCCAACGCTTGGTGTCGGGAGGGGGAAGGTCGGCGATGGTGAGCGGACTCCCATCGGGACCAATGACAAAACGGCTACGCACTGCCCTGAAGGTATTCTCGGCCATGTTACTCTTTACATCCTGACCTGAGTTGAATTTCACCGTAAATCCAGGCCCTTAAGATCGACCTAAATCGGGTGACCGGCAATCAGCAAAACTTGGGCCAGTTCAGTTAATGCCTGTCTCGTAATGGTGTTCCCCCGGGATTGTGAGGGGCTTCAGGACCTCCGTTTCGTCGCTTGTGCCACCTAGGCAAGAACTGTAACCCGTCCTAAACTGTTGCACGATGGTTATTTCATCAGGATGACACGAGAGCACCGTGACCACCGAGACCGCCAGTTCCGCCGATCCGTTGTTCCTCGGGCGCCCGCCCGCCGGCACGCGCGTGGTTGTGGCCATGTCGGGCGGCGTCGACTCGTCCGTGGTGGCAGCGCTGCTGACCCGGCAGGGCTATGACGTCGTCGGCATCACACTGCAGCTTTACGACCATGGCGCGGCGACGCACCGCAAGGGCGCTTGCTGCGCCGGCCAGGATATCCAGGATGCCCGCCGCGTCGCCGAGCGACTGGGCATTCCGCACTATGTGCTGGACTATGAAAGCCGCTTTGCTGGCGCCGTGATCAGTGCGTTCGCCGACAGCTATCTGGCGGGCGAGACGCCGGTGCCGTGCATTGCCTGCAATCAGAAGATCAAGTTCCGCGACCTGCTGACGACAGCTCGCGAGTTGGGCGCCGCCGCGTTGGCGACCGGGCACTACATCGCCAGCCGGCCGGGCGCGACCGGCATTGAACTCTATCGCGCCGCCGATGCCGATCGCGATCAGAGCTACTTTCTGTTCGCAACGACGCCGAAGGAACTGGATTTCCTCCGCTTCCCGCTTGGTGACCTGCATAAGTCCGAGGTGCGGGCGCTGGCGGCGGAACTTGAACTGGCGGTCGCTGATAAGCCAGACAGCCAGGACATCTGCTTTGTGCCGACGGGCAAGTATGCCAGCGTCATCGAGCGCCTGCGCCCGGGCGCAGCGGAGCCCGGCGATATCGTCGACATGGAAGGCCTGGTGCTCGGCCAGCATCGCGGCATCATCCATTATACGATTGGCCAGCGTAAGGGCCTCGGGCTGGCGACCGGTTCGCCGCTGTTCGTCGTCGACATTGACGCTGCCGGCCGACAGGTCATCGTTGGCCCGCGCGAGGCCTTGCTGGCGCACGCCATCCAGCTGCGCGACGTCAACTGGTTGGGCGACGGCACCCTGCAGGACATCCCGGCAGCGGGCTTGCCCATTTATGTCCGGATCCGCTCAACCGGCGCGTCCCAGGCAGCACGCCTGATGTTGGACGCTGGCCAGCCCCGCGTCGTTATCGCCGAGGGCGCGGCCGGCGTGTCGCCCGGTCAGGGTTGCGTGTTCTACGCCGACGGCAGTGCGCGCGCCCGTGTGCTCGGCGGCGGCTTCATCCAGCGCGCCGGAACGTTGCGCGCGCCAGCGGCCGTTGCATCGCATAATTTGATGACGGCGCAGCGTCCCCAAGCGGCGGCGGGGCGGTAGGCCATAGGCTGCGTTGCTCAGCGAGCGGCCTGCCGTCAGCACACCTAACGCCGGATCCCCAACATGGCTAGGACTCCCGCGTTGATTTCTGTTCTCGATGGTTTCCGCCATTTGCCAGGCCACTTGGATATCGCGACGCAAGCCGTCCTGATCGGTACCATCTCGACCCTGCTGGCGGAAAATCCGTTCTTCACGCCAACCATGCCGCGCAGCGGACGGCCGTTTTCGGTGCGCATGACCAATTGCGGCAGCCTCGGCTGGGTCAGCGACAAAGCAGGCTATCGCTATCTTCCGACGCATCCTGTCACCGGCCGGCCGTGGCCGCCGATTCCGGATACGCTGTTGCGGCTGTGGCGTGAGCTGGCTCCGCTTGCAGCGGAACCGGAAGCCTGTTTGATCAACCACTACACTGCTGACGCCAAACTCGGCCTTCACCGCGACGAGGACGAGCAGGACCGTTCGGCCCCTGTGCTGTCCGTGTCACTTGGCGACGACGCCGTGTTCGTTATCGGCGGCCTGACCCGCAACGCGCCAAAAAACCGCCTGTTGCTGCGGACCGGCGACGTCTTGCTGCTCGGCGGCAACGCTCGTCTCGCCTACCACGCCATCGACCGCATCAAGCCCGGTAGCAGCCTATTGGTGCCCGGCGGCGGCCGGATCAATTTGACGCTCAGGCGGGTGACTGTGGCCTGATTGGCGGCGCGGGCCGCGCGGGGCGCGGCCAGCACCCACAACGGCACACCGCCCACCGCGCTAAACCACAGAAAGCCGGGACACAGTTTGAAATTAGTAGGAGAC
>JANNSA010000394.1:0-3230 GCA_031402115.1 Hyphomicrobiaceae bacterium
TGAACAACGCATTCCGCAAGGACGTCAGTGCGGCGTAGCTTCCGTCGAGCGCGTCGGAGGGCCCATGAAGGTTTTCGTCGTAGACTGCCGGAAGGACCGCGCGGAGCTCGTTGTCAAGCATTGTGAAGGGGCCGGCTATTCGGCTGAGTATGTGTTGCTTGGCACTACGAAGACGACGCTACCGGACGTTGACCTCGTACTACTCCACGTCGGGGAACAACAAGCAATTGACGGCGATGATGTAAGGCGATTGTTGACGCACTACGGACAGTCGACATGGACACTGTGCTATTCAGGGGGCACGGCACTGCGGCTGGCGAAGGACTGTACAGAGCCCTTCGTTGCTTTGTTTCCACACCCGGTAACGACCCGGCGCGATGGGCCATTTCTTGCCATTGTGTCGCGCGCGCTCCAAGATGCGCCACGCCGCGACATGTGGGCAAAAGACTACTTCAGGACTTTGGTCCTTGGCGTCGATGAACTGCTCGAGGCCAAACTGGACTTCCTTGCCGCTCGACTCGCAGGGAAAGAGCCCAAGCCGAAGTCGCGCGACACACTGAATAGTCGCTGCCCGGCCATTGACCTTAGCGAAGTCGACGCGCTCGACGGAAGCTACGCCGCACTGACGTCCTTGCGGAATGCGTTGTTCAATCGGTGACGTCTTACAATGACTCCTGAGATTCTAGACGACTGCGCCTTCCCGATACTGGCCGGTGTTGAGCCGTTGTGGCTTCCGAAAGCTCAGACCGTCGACCAGTGGTTCTCTGCGTGGGCCATGCACGAGCGCATCCGATCCGCATCCGGCAGCGCAGGGTTGCTCCTCATCCACGCCAACGCAGTCGTTACGGAGCCGGGAGACAGACAGGCCCTTCAGGGGATTGAACTTCTAAAGCATGTCCGTCTGACTCCATGGCTCGGGCGTGTCCGCTCATGGCACGCAGTGGTGTACTCGTTTGAACCTCTCGAGCAGATCCTCCGGCGAGCTCCAGCAAGCGCGATTCTCTTCTCGAGGGGAGTCACCTTCCTTCAGCTTCCGGAAGCATGTGATCTCAAGAGTGCTCTCGCGAGGGCGATACCTGAGAGATCGGATCGTTGGCACAGCCTGCCAGTGGATGTGGTGCTGCAAGACCTTGCCGACCAGTTCCCCGCCGTGCCCACGAGCGCAGACTTCCGGCCGTTTATCGCCGCCGACTACACGCTACCCGACTCGGCGCACGATGTTTCCAATCATTGGGGGGTCTACGAGATCATTCGTGCCTGTGCCGATCTCGACCGCGGCGTCTCGTCCCCGAGGAGCTTCCCGGAGGTGGACAATTTAGATATCGTTCCGACCGAGGTGCTTGATTTTGTTCTGAGCCTCGAAGGCAAGAAAGCGCGATATCTTGAGGGCGACGACGAGATCGACACAGATCGATTGCTGAGGGGCAATGCAGTCAGCAGCCAGACGCTCGAGGCCAGCCTTCAGACGCTTCAGTCCATCGCAGCCGGACGAATGGTGGCCTACATTGACGACGAGGCGCACCTGGGATGGCGCGATGTTCTGAACAACCTCCTGTCGCTAAAGCTGAGGGATGCGTCTCCGGTAGCGGATCTGCTGCACAGCTGGAAAGCCGAGGCAGCAGTTGCGAGCGATGGCGAGTCATGCGATGAAGTGGACCGTCGCCACTGTGCCGCTCTCGCCAAATGGGTCTGTGACCAACAAACGGACCTCTTGATCTTAGACTTGCGCCTGCTAGGGTCTCAGGAGCGGTCGCGCCCGCCCAGAGAGGCTTCTGGAATGAGGCTCGCCAACGCGATTCGGCAAGCCGCGCCTTACTTGCCTATCCTCTTGTTCACCGCTTCCAACAAAGCTGAGACCATCTTCGCAAGTCAGTCGCTGGCAATCGATGACCTGTGGACGAAGCCCGGACTTGGAGAGCATCGTGCACTGCGTCGTGGAGCGGGCAGTCTAGAATCTTTGCTGGACAAGCTTCGGCGACTGATGAGTTCTGAATACGCATGGCTAGCAAGGGCCGGCAGCGCTATCGAGGGTCTCAGCCGGGCACAGCGAGGGGCGCATTGGTGGGAGCAACAGATCAGGTGGCCTTCGCCAGTGATCTTTCAGCAACCGCCGTCTGGTCCTATTTTCGATACCTACACCGTTGCGGGGGCTGGGTCAGGACGACTGAGAAATCAGATACTAGAACTGGCTTGCACGTCTTTGGATCTGTCTCGCGCGTCGATGCGCATCTCTGTAGACAGAGAAGACATTCCTGGTCAACTCGAAATGGACACGCTAGCGGCTGCCATTCGTGCCGCGGCCTTTAATCGAATTGGCCAGATTGTGGAATTGATCCATGGAGAGGAACCGCTCCGAAGAACCGACTACGAGCCAAGGGAGGGCTCGGTCAACGGGCGCGTGGGAGGCGGCCTGCGAAAGGATAAGAGCTATGTGCATCGACGCAACGACTGGATCGCGTTTCGATTGTTCGCCTTCAGGAACTCTGGTGCCCACGTTGATGGGGCCAACCTCGAGAACCGATATCAACAGCCGTCGCGGGTCGGCCGGCCCGTGCACACTGGCCCAGGCCGACGCCAGGAATCTTTGCACATGCATTGTGAGGCCTTTCTAACAGCAGCCTTGGGCCGGCTACACTGCGCGCCCGCCGTTCGATCCCACCTTAGCGGAGTACCCCCAATGAGTAGAAGCATCCTGTTGTCGACGATGGTCGCCGCGCTCGTCGCCCTGACCGGTTGCCGCACGCAACAAGAACCTCACACCCTGCAGAACTCGGTCACGCGCCTCGAGCAACGCCTCGCGCGCATGGACGAGCACCTGAAGTCTATGCAGAGCAGCCAGGCACAGCAACAGGAGGAGCAGCGGAACGCGCTGGAAGCCCGCACCAAGGAAGTCGCCAAGCTGAACCAGTTGGTCGCTGCCCAGGAGAAGGCGCTGGCCGACCAGAGAAACGCGGCGGAGCGGCGCGAGGCGGAACTGAAGCAAGCCGTCGAAAAGGCCAGGCAGCAGCTGAGCGCGCAGCAGGCGGAGACGAAGCAAGAGGCAGACCGGCTGGGCGCGCAACTGGCGAAGGAGGCGGACGGCCTGAGGACTGCCCTCGAGAAGGAAAAGGATGCGCGCCGGCAGGGCGAACAGCGGCAAGAGAAGCTGGAGGCCATGGCGAAGCAGCAGGCGCGGGACGTCGAGTCCGCGGCGAGGAAGCACGCGCAGGAAGCCGAGGCAGCCGCGAAGA
>JANNSA010000395.1:0-16002 GCA_031402115.1 Hyphomicrobiaceae bacterium
CCGCGCTGCCAGCGTCGTCGCGTCCCTGACCCAGGACTATAGCATCGCCGCCGATCGACTGAGCTCCTCGGGCGCCGGCGCTGGCCAACCAGTGGCGCCGAACGACACCGACGACAACCGCGCCAAGAACCGCCGGGTCGAATTGGTCAAGCAGTAGTTTGCACAGTGCAAGAGTGCCTAGTTAGGCTGACAGTACAGGAAGTCTCACTCCCCCAGTTCAAGTGGCGCAAGTTCAGCGAATCGCTCCACTGGTCCCGGATTGCCGGCGGCTGCCGCGCCGCCGAAATGGTGCAGGATGCCAGACACGGCGTTGAGCGCAGTCTGTACCGCACCCTCAGCCCAGGCCGGCGTGAACGAGATGTCATCGCCGGCCAGGAAGATACCGCGCTCCGGTGGCGGCAAGGCGTCCTGCTTGAAGTGGCAGAACATGCGGCGATGGTAGCGGTAGTGGCCAGGCAGCGCGCCCTTGAAGGCGCCGAGGAAGTTCGGATCGGACTCCCATGAGACGGTAATCGGATCGCCGATGATGTGCCGGGCGATATCGATATCGGGGTAGATCTTCTTCAAGGCATCGAGCGCCAGTTCAACGCGGCGGCCCGGCGACAAGGGCAGCATCTTCATGGCGTCGCTCATCCAGGCATAGCTCAGGCAAATCACGGCCGGCTTGCCAGGGCCGTTGTCGAACAAATAAGTGCCGCGCGTCAGTCGGTCGGTGAGCGTCATGCTGAGGGGATAGCGGCCCGTCGCCGGGTCACGCTCGCGCCAAAAGGCCCGGTCGACCATTACGAAGGTTTTGGCTGACTGCATGTAGCGGGTGCGGTCAAGCGCCATCCAGGTCTTCTGCGCGAACAGGCTCTCGTCGGTGTCCATTTGCGTTGTCAGCAGCCAGCTTTGGCAAGTCACCAACACGGCGGCAAAAGCCCGCTCATCGCGCCAGCGATCGGTGACGGCAATGCGGCCATCGCGCAAGCGGCGTAAACGCTTGACACCGGGGCGTGGCGCGCCATCGTGCAAGCTGGCGAGCGACGTACCCGCCGGCCAATGCTGCAACCGTATTGGCACGCGCTGCCACAGCCCGCGCGGCACTTGCTCGACGCCTCCGGTGATCAGGCGCTGGTTCTCGTCGCAAGCCGTGGCCACCACGCGCAAGACTTCCAGCATCGAATTGGGGTAGTCGGAATCCCAGCCGCCAGTGCCAAAACCAACCTGGCCGAAGATCTCGCGGTGCGCGAACGGGCGGCGGGCAAAAGCATAAGACGTGGCAACAAAATCGTAGAAACTTCGGTCATCCCAAATCGGGATCAGACGGTTCCAATGGGCCTTCAGGCGCGGGATGTCGCGCGCCCGGATGGCATCCTGCAGACCAGAGAAGCCGGCGCCTTCTTCCAGGGCTTTCGACCAGTCCTCGGCAATCTCGCGGAAAATCGGCGGCAGGTCAGCGAGGTTCTCGACGTAAGTTGTGTGACCTTCCAGGTCGATGACAGTGGAAGGCGTATCGGCGACAAGCGGATTGGGGAACGGCTGACTGTCCAGTCCTAGCCGGTCGACATAATGCCAGAACGCCGTGCCCGAAACCGGGAAGCGCATGCCGCCGAGTTCGGCGATGACGCCCTCGGCGCCCTCGAAGGCCTGCGACCGTAATCTGCCGCCTATCCGGCCAGCCTCATAGACGACCGGCTTGAGGCCGAGTTTCATCAGTTCATAGGCCGCTACCAGGCCAGCAATGCCGGCGCCGATCACGGCGACCTCAGCGCCATGCTGCTGCTGCGGCAGGCGCCCGAGTCCAGCGGGATGCGCCAGCCAGTCATCATAGGCGAATGGAAAATCGGGACCGAACACGGTGATTGGCCGGGAATTCACCGGCTCAGGACCCAGATGTAGGAGGGATGCCGTCATACGATTGCTTTCGCCCTACTGGCGTGTTGCGGTCAGGTCGAGGATGACGCGGACTTCGGGCGCGACGGCAGCGGCAGCCTGCCCAGCGCCAACGCCGAACTGATTGCGGTCGAGGGTGACGCTGCCCGTGACCTTGGCTGTCGCGCCATCCAGTGCCAGTGCGAATGGCAACACGACTGGTTTGGTAACGCCCTTGAGGGTCAGCTCACCCAAAAGCTCATAACTGCCCTCGCCAAGCTGCTTGGCGGCGGTGGCCCTGAAACTGGCCTTCGGATGCTTGGCGATATCGAACCATTCCGGCGCTTGCAATGTGGCATCGACTTGCGCCGTGCCAGTCGCGAGGCTGGCAACATCAATGTCGATGCTGATCGCCGTAGCTTCAGGTGTCGCCGGATCAAATCGGATGACTGCTGTAAACATTGTGATGCCGCCAGCCACTGCTTGGCCACCTATGGACGCTTCGAACTTCAAGGTACTCGTCGCTGGATCGAGGGTCCAGGCCGGGGCGCCGGCGGCAGCAGCAGGTGGTGTCACCAGCACCAGGCAGCTGATCAACATCGCCAGCGCAACAGCACTGTTCGCTGGACCGCGCAGTCCCGGTATCATGCGCGCCAGCAAGCCATCACGCACCCAGAAGTGGTGATACAGCGCTGCCGCCACATGCAAGACAATCAACGCGATCATCAGCTTACCTCCCAATGCGTGCAGCGTCATGAGCAGGTGCGAAAGGGCAATGCGATCGGGACGCGCCATGCCATCAAGGAATGGCAGATGCGGGATCGGGATTACGCCCCAGAGCAAGGTCGGAATTGGCAAGGGCGACGTGGAGACAATCGCCCAGCCCGCCAGCGGCATCAGCACCAGGAGTGCGTAAAACGCGAAGTGCGTGCCGTGCGCTGCCAGTCGCTGCAGTAAACCCATGCCGCCCGGCAGCCCAGGCGCCGGATGCGTCAGCCGCCAGACAATTCGCAGCGCCATCAGGCCGAGCAGCGTGAAGCCGAGCGATTTGTGCAGCTGGAACAGCCAGAACTTGTCCTGGCTGACCAGTGGCAGATCGACCATGGTATTGCCGACAATCAAGAGCTGGATGACGAGAACTGCAATGACCCAGTGCAGGATGCGAGCAATACCGCCGTAAACGGCAGGTCGAACAGACTTGGACATCTCGGCATCACCTTTCCGCACGGGTCACAGGGGCCCGCTTACCACTTGCCGGTGTTGGCCATCGACTTCCATGGCTCGGCAGGTGGCAGTGCGGCGCCGGCTTGCAATAGCTCGATCGAGATGTTGTCGGGCGACCGGATGAACGCCATGCGGCCATCACGGGGCGGCCGGTTGATCGTGACGCCGGCTGCCATCAGTCGCGCGCACAGCCCGTAAATGTCGTCCACCTCATAGGCCAGATGTCCAAAATTGCGGCCCTCGCCACAGGCTTCCTGGTCCCAATTGTAGGTCAGCTCAACCACGGCGGTCTGCTCAGAGACGGCGCGATCCTTGTCGGCCGCCGCCGCCAGGAAGAGCAATGTGAAGCGGCCAGCCTCGTTCTCGTAGCGGCGGACTTCATGCAAGCCGAGCTTGGCGCAATAGAAGTCGAGCGACTCAGCGATGTCGCGGATCCGGACCATGGTATGCAGGTAACGCATGCGAGTGCCTCATGTGGCGGGAGCGGAAGTGGTGTTCGTCGAGCCGTGTCCTAGCAGAACGCGCCACCCGAAACCACGCACATGCAGTTGCGTGTAATATGCTTCGGGTTCGGGGCTCGGTGTTTGAGATTGTCCAGGCAGAACCACCTGATGCTGCCGGGTCGCCCCCAATGAGCCCACATTGCGCGAAATACACACCTGTGCTTATCTGTCGCAGTCCTGAGCAAAAGCACCGGCGAAACAACCAGGGAGACCGGGTCGCCAGTCGTCGAGCGCCGGTCGAAAGCGCATGTATGGTCCATTACGGGTAATACTGGATCGCCTCATCCAAACCGGCGATCTGACGGCCATTGATCACGGCGGCCAGCCGCATCGCTTCGGTGATGGCACTGGACAAGCGCTGGTCGTCCGCTTTGGCGACGCCGCCACCGAGCGGCAGATCGCACACGATCCGCAACTGGCGCTGCCCGAAGCTTACATGGATGGCCGCTTCACTATCGAGGACGGCCGCCGGGTCTACGACTTCCTGGCAATGGTGCTGAGCAATTCCGAGCGCACGACGCTGCCAGTCTGGGCGCAGAGCTTCGACATGTTGCGGTTTCTGACGCGCCGTATCGCGCAGTTCAACCCGGTCGGCCGTGCCAAGCGCAACGTTGCCCATCACTACGATATCGACGGCTCCATCTATGATCTGTTCCTGGATCGCGACCGGCAGTATTCATGCGCCTACTTCGAACCTGGCAATGATGATCTGGACGAAGCGCAGCTCGCCAAGAAGCGGCACATCGCGTCCAAGCTGGCTCTGAAGCCGGGCCAGAAAGTGCTCGATATCGGTTCAGGCTGGGGTGGTCTCGGCATGTATCTGGCGCGTGCGGCACACGTGGAAGTGACCGGCGTGACGCTGAGCGTAGAGCAGATCAGAATCGCGCGCGACCGCGTCGCCGAACAGAAGCTCGACCAGCACGTGCGCTTCCGCTTGCAGGATTATCGGCTCGTCGCAGGACCTTTCGATCGGATCGTTTCGGTCGGCATGTTCGAGCATGTCGGCGTCAACCATTACGGTCAGTTCTTCCGCAAGGTGCGCGAGTTGCTGACTGAGGATGGCGTCGCGGTGATCCATGCCATTGGCCGCGCTGACGTGCCGACCGCGACCAACGCCTTCATCGCCAGATACATCTTTCCTGGCGGCTACATTCCAGCGCTCAGCGAAGTCATGCCGGCGGTCGAGCGCAGCGGCCTCTATGTCAATGACGTTGAGATCCTCAGGCTGCATTATGCCGAGACGCTGCGGCACTGGCGGCAGCGCTTCCTGAGCCACTGGGACGCGGCAGTCGCGCTCAAAGGCGAGCCGTTCGCACGCATGTGGGAGTTCTATCTTGCGGGATCGGAAACCGCTTTCCGCTATCAGAACATGATGGTGTTTCAGCTGCAGCTGACGCGCCGGGTCGGCACCTTGCCGCTGACACGCGAGTATATGGTTGAGGAAGAGCGCCGCATGAAGGCCCGCGACGCCGGCGCCTTCGCGCCCCGACTGGCGGGGGAATAGGTCGGACGTCCGGGCGTTGGCTGGGCGTAGGCTGGGCTGAGCCCTTGCGAAGCCCAGCATCCACGAGCGAATTTTGCAATGAAGCGTGTCTAACCTAACCGCTTTCGTTGGATGTTGGGCTACTACCGGGCAGCGCTCGCGGTGAGATGCTGGGCTTCGAGATCTCAGCCCAGCCTACAACAGCACCAGGCCCAGCCGCGCGCCTTGCGCGACGGCGTCGGTGCGGCCGGTGGCGTCAAGCTTGTCGAGAATGGCGGCGACGTGGAATTTGACCGTGTGCACGGTGATGCCGAGCTCCCGGGCTATCGACTTGTTGGCAGCGCCCTCGGCCATCAGCCCGAGTACTTCGTGCTCGCGTGTTGTCAGCGCCGCTGCCTGGGCGGCGGCCATGTCGCGCGGTGGCCGCGCTGGGGGAACTCGACCAGCAAGTTGAACAGCGGCTTTAGCAGGCATCGCAACAAGGCCCGCCGCCACTGCCCGCACCGCCGCGTCGATCGTGCGGAAGCTGGCATCGGCGGGCAGGAACGCCGCGCCAGCCTGCAGCGCTGATTGCAGGGCTAAAGCCGGATCGCTCGTACGGCGCGCCAGCAGCACGGTCGGCCCGTGCTCGCCGAGCATTGCCAGATCATCGGTCACTAGAACCGCGGCCCGTCCAGCTCCCGCCGCCACAGTGTCGGCACCTTCGCGCGCCGCCATGCCGGCCTCCACCAGAGCACTGGCGACCGCCCGTTCACGCCGTGCGTCGCCAAGGGATACCGCCACTGTCAACTGTTCGCCTGTCGAAAAGACTGAGTCGAGCATACCATCCCTCACTCTTGCGGCAGCGCGCTGACCATTTCGCCAGTTGCGTCCGCTGACCCTAACACCAACGTTCGTCCGCGGAAGACAACCCTAACGTGCCCCTCAAAACCGATCGCCACCGGTCACTGCAGCTCTTGCTCCGCGAACCAATCGGCATTCAATGCCATTAGGGAAGTAGTGTGCGGACCAGCTGGCCGCAAGTGCAGCGGGGACGTCGGGCCGAAAACGGCCAGGGGCCGTGCGCCGCGCTACCAGCATGGTCAATGGTACGCCGCAAGCTCTCAGAGGCTTGGGTCAATTGACAGAATGCGTTTCATCGTTCTGATCAAGCGATCATGGCGCTCGCGGACCGCATCGGGGTTCCACACCTGGGTGCTCCAGACTTCGTTGGTCGTTGCGAAGAGCGACGGCGCGCCATTGCGGAAGTAAATGTCGCGCTTGGCTTCGTACTCTAGGTTGCCGGCCTCTTTGTTGTCTACGACTGTGAGCAGCACGAGATTGCCGAGTTTGGTCGCCAAGGTCTCCCGCTCAGCCGGGTCGCGGAACCTGTCGAGCCAGTTGCTGCCCGCCGGCGGGTTGGTTGGAAGAATGTGCTCGACACTGATGGACTTGAGCGGCAGCGACGGCGATAGCGATTGTTGATCAAGTGCGCCGCTGAGCTTCAGCAAAACTGCTTTACAGACCTGTGGATTGGAGCTGTACACGTCCTCATCCAAGCGCTCGACGATCTCCCGCTGTGCGGTGATATCGAGCTCCAGTGCCGGCATGGCCTCGATGCGACCCTCAGTTTCATGCATCTGGCGCACGACGTCCCGGAAATGGCCCTGACGCCGCTGATGATGCAGGCCGCGCAGCGCAAGCCCATAGGCCAGGCGCTCAAACCGAGCTACGAAGCTAACGTGCTTCACTGGCTGATGGGCATAAGCGAGGCTGTAGGCGAGTACCGGCGGCACCCAATCGGTCCCTGGCAGCAGATCCAGGAATCGCATCGCGGCGTTGATCCGGGCGCTATGCGGCGATCCAGAAAAGCTTGCCGACATGATCAGATGCAGCATGTCGGCCGCTGGTGCGAACGTCGTGTCGAAGAATGCCTCGGCGCCGCCTTCCGCCCTGATCAACCGCCTCATGTCACGGATGATCGCTTGGGATTTTGTGCCACGGATAGCCTGTAGATGGCTTGGCAAACGGTCGAAGCAATCGCCTAGTAGAAGGTGCTTGTCATCCCAGAGTTTGGTCAACCGGGCCGCCGCGCTCGGCAAGACGTCGCCCAGGATTTCCGCCTTCAGGACTTCGCCCGGATTGAGCTTGAGGCCCCTTGCATTGATCTTTGAGTAGATATCAACGGCCAGGTCAATCGAGTCTGTCGACGTCACCACCAGCTTGCAATTGTCGCGCAGATGCCGTGCCAACTCAGCCATTTCTTTGGGCGTGCGGACACTGAGATCTTTGATAAGCGCGGCACGGGATTGCGCCAGTTCTTCGTGTGAAGCTGAATCGATCGGCGGCAGCATCGTGGCGCCTTCCGGAAAGACGGATGCCGCCAGGAACAAGCCGTCGGTGCCCAATGCTTCTAGCTTGCAAGACATTGGCTTGCCGTCCGGCACCGCCAACAGATCGGCGACCCAGGCATCGGTCTTGGCCAGCCGGTCGCGAAGCATGCACCAGAGGATAGTAAACGTCACAAGGCGTTGCTGACCATCGACAATGCCACTGGCTGGACGCCCATCGGTGCGGCCGACCCGCGTCATGTCCTCGTCTCTGGCGGACGGATCAAGCATCACGGCGCTGCCAAAGAAGTGTTCTTCCAATGGTGCGTCATTTGTCTTGTTGTCTTCGATTCGCTGCCAAAGCTCAGCCAACAGCCGTGCGACGTACTTTCCATCCCAGGAATAGCGCCGCTGAAAGTTGGGGATGTAGAACAGCCGCTTGCTGCCGAACAGCTCGCCCAACGACATGACACTCGACTTCAACGCCACCATGAGCCTCGTCCAAGCCCTGCTTCAGGCAGCTGCAATCTGCTGCCCGGCCACTGTGATTGCATGCTGATTGCTGTCTGGTGCCTGACCGCTTGTGAACAAACGGACCAGTTTCCATCGCCTCAAAATGAAGAGTTCGCTACAGTCATGGCAATTCGGCGACAACGCGGTGGGCCCGATATTGGAATTGATCTACAAACTGTGTGACTTAGCTGAATGGGATGCTGCAACCTTGGCGGGCATCTATGCTGGTTCGGAACACGACCGGCGCGATGGATTCATCCATTTTTCCACAGCCGGTCAACTGCTTGTTACAGCAGAGAAGCACTTCGCCGGCCGCGATGGCTTGGTCCTCCTTGCCGTCAATGCGAGCCAGCTTGGTGCTGACTTGAAGTACGAGCCGTCACGCGACGATGCGCTGTTTCCGCATCTTTACGCACCGTTGGCCCTGAGTGCTGTCGTTTCGGTCACGCCCGTGCCGTTGCGGCCCGATGGCACGCACGAGTTACCCGGTACCAACCCATGATGAGTGGCGTCTGGTGGCCGCTGCGCGCCGTACTGTTCAGTTTGCCACCAGAGGCCGCACACGCCGCGACCATCGCGGCATTGCGGCTGGCGCCCCGCTTCCCGCGAGCTCCGTCGGATTCAAAACTTGAACAGCGCGTCTGGGGATTGGATTTCCCCAATCCACTGGGCATGGCGGCGGGTTTCGATAAAAACGCAGCTGTGCCCGATGCCTTGCATAGTCTTGGCTTTGGCCACGTCGAGGTCGGCACAGTGACGCCGCGCCCCCAGACCGGCAACCCAAGTCCACGGGTGTTCCGACTGCCGTCCGATCGTGCACTGATCAACCGGCTCGGCTTTAACAACGAGGGCCATGCTGCTGTGCTGGCCCGCTTGCGACGGCGCGGCAGCGCCAAGGGCGGCACACTTGGCATCATCGGTGTCAACATCGGCGCCAACAAGGATAGTGCCGATCGGGTGGCGGACTTCGTCGCTGGACTGTGCGCGTTCAACGCGGTTGCCGACTACTTCACGGTCAACATCTCGTCGCCGAATACGCCTGGCTTGCGCGATCTGCAGGCGCCGACAGCACTGGCTGCTTTGCTCCTGGCAGTTACGACGCGGCGGCGCGATCTGGTCGCCCAAGGTGGCGCGCACCGGCCGATCATCGTCAAGCTGGCACCCGATCTGGCTGACGGCGACCTGCCAGCGATCATCGAGGTGCTGAACGGCTCCGGCATTGATGGTATCGCCATTGCCAATACCACGCTGGCGCGAACGGGCTTGCGACACGAGGCGACGGCGCGCGAGGCCGGCGGGTTGTCGGGCGCGCCGTTGTTCCGGGCGTCGACGCGTATGCTTGCCCAGGTTCATCAGCTGACGGGTGGTCAACTGCCGCTGATCGGGATCGGCGGCATCAGCTCAGGCGCGGACGCCGTCGCCAAAATCGAGGCAGGCGCGACGCTGCTGCAACTCTACACAGGACTGATCTATGAGGGGCCGGGGCTGATCGGGTCGATTGATCGCGCCATCTCTGAGCGGCTGGCACGCGACCGCATTGGCCTAGCGGAGTTGCGCGGGCGCACCGCTAAGGCGTGGGTAGGCTGAAATCTGCCCCGTCACGTCTTTGCTGGCCAATTGTCCTTGATCCAGCGCGACAGCCCTGCCTCGCCAACCGTGCCAGCAGCAAGATCGAGCATGATGGCGGTGGCTTCAGCTTCGTCGACCAGAAAATCGACGTCGTTGAGTCCTAAGAAGGTCATCATCGACAAGAACGCCGCCCGTTTGTTGCCGTCTACGAATGGATGGTTGCGAGCAATGCCAAATGCATATGCTGCCGCAAGGTCGGCAACGGCCTTGCTTTCGTAAGCCCACTGATTGCGTGGACGGCCAAGCGCGGATTCAAGCGCTCCCTGGTCCCGGATGCCTTCAGGGCCACCGAATATGACCAATTGCTCACCGTGAATTGCCAGCACGAGATCCAGCGGCAGCCAAACTGGTTCAGTCATTTAGCGAGTGCAGTCAGTGTGTTGCGGTATGTCTTCATGGCTTTGCGGGCGATCTCGATGCCCTTCTCAAAAACAGGGTCAGTCGGCCGCAATGTCAGGCCATCCGGCCCGGTGGTCGCAAACACTACATCGCCCTGGGCAAGGCCGAGCCGCGCCAGC
This sequence comes from Hyphomicrobiaceae bacterium, assembly GCA_031402115.1. Lineage (GTDB taxonomy): Bacteria > Pseudomonadota > Alphaproteobacteria > Rhizobiales > Hyphomicrobiaceae > JANNSA01. Next base: position 10,034 of record JANNSA010000395.1, read on the forward strand.
AAATCCTTAGGAAGGATGATGCCGGTTGAATTGCCGATTTTCTTGATCTCGAGTTTCATTGCGAACTCCAGGAGTGATGTTGTACATCTTGTATAACACGACCTGGCAGTGACGCCAAGAGGCTGACCGCCGTCTGGTCCTGCAAGGTGATCAACGTGCGCCGGTTGCCGGAAACGCATCGCGCAGCAGGGCCGGGAATCGGGCGCCGAGTGTCACAGCGCGCACTGCGAAGAACAACGATAGCGCCAGCCACAGAGCGTGATTGCCCAGCCCAAAGCCGAGCGCCGACAGGCCATAAACTGCCCCAAGGAACACAGCCAGGCTGAGCAGCATCATGTTGCGCATGTCGGCGCCGCGCGTCGCGCCGATAAAGATGCCATCGAGTTGGAAGGCGGCGAAGCCCAGCACCGGCGACAGCGCCGTCCAGATCAGATAGATGCGCGCTTCGGCACGCACGGCCGCACTGGTAGTCAAGAGCGCGATGATCCAATCGCCTGCGAGCCATAGGCTGGCGCCGATTACAACGGCAAGCACGCCTGCCCAAAGGCTCGACATCCAGACGGCCTCGATCAGCCGGTCGCGGCGGCGCGCACCGATGGCTTGACCGACAAACGTCTCAGCTGCGTGTGCAAAGCCATCGAGGAAGAATGCCATCACTTCAAACAAGTGAAACAGCAGCGAGTTGGCGGCGAGCGTGACGTCGCCACTGACCGCCGCGCGCGCCACGAACGTGAAGAACGCGATTTCAAGGCACAGCGTGCGAATCATGATGTTGACGTTGATCGCAAACGTTTTGAGCAGCTTGGCTTGGTCGAGCACGATGGGCCATGCCGCGAGCCCGCCATTGGCAGCGATCCGGGCATAAGCGACCCAACCGCCGGCGGCAACGGCTGCCAATTCAGCTATGAACGCGGCCCAGGCGGAACCAGCGACACCCCAGTGCAGGCCGAGCACAAACAGCAGGGCGAGGACAATGTTGACGGCATTCTGCAGCACTTGGACTGCCAGCACGGTGCGGGCGCTGCCCTGACCAATCAACCAGCCGATCAGGGCATAGTTGGCAAAGCTGAAGGGCGCGCTCCACAGCCGGATTTCGAAATAGGTTTCGGCAGCCGCGGTGGCCCCGGGCGACCCGCCCATCCAAGCGAGCCAGGCCGATCCAAACAGCATCTGCGCGCCGATCAAGACCAATCCCAGCACCACGGCGACCAGCAGGACACGCTGCAAAGTCGCCGCGACTTCGACGGCATCGCCAGCGCCATAGGCTTGCGCCGTCAGCCCCGACGTACCCATGCGCAGGAAACCAAAGGTCCAGAACAACAGCGTCAGCAAACTTGAGGCGAGCGCTACCCCGGCCATCGGCGTCGGGTCACCGAGTTGGCCGATCACGGCGGCATCCGCCAGCCCGACTAGCGGCGTGGTGATGTTGGAGATGATGATCGGCACCGAGATGCCGAGGATGTCGCGGTGGGTGAGCGGCGCAGCGAGCCGCTCCGGTCCGCTCGCCGATGCTGCAACCGTCACACCGGCCTGCCGCGATCAGAGTCATCCTTGTTTCGGTTGAGCACATAAGCGCGGCGGATCAGCCAGATTGGAATGACAATCACGGCACCGATCAGGAAATACTGCACCGCCCACCCGACTGCATCAAAGCCCATGTGATAGAGCCGCAGCATCATCAAGCGCGCATAGTCGAGCAGGTTCAACGGACTGAGCCCAAGCGCCGCCAATACGATGCCGACGATCACCGAATAAATCGCCAGCCGGACAATGACGCCCAGCGGATGTCCGCCCAACCACTTTTCCAAGATCGCCTGTCCTTAGCCGCTGCGTTGCTGGTTTCGTTGTGCGCCACCGCCGCTCGCGTCGCAAGTTCCTGTGCGGCGCTGCACTAAACATCGACGCATCAGCGCTTGACACATTCCTATATAGGAATATATTGACTGCATGGCCAGACAAGCGACGACATCCGACGCATTCAACGCCATCGCCGAACCCCGGCGGCGGCAAATTCTGGATGTGCTGGTGGCTGGCGAGCGGCCAGTCAACGATCTGGTCGCGGCGCTGGGGCTGGCTCAGCCGCAGGTCTCCAAGCACCTCAGGGTGCTCAAGGAAGTTGGGCTGGTGGACATGCGCGAGGATGGGCGGCAGCGGCTCTACCGGCTCAACGGCCACCCACTCAAGCTCGTGCATGACTGGGTCAAGACGTACGAGCGGTCGTGGACCGAGCGCTTCGAACGATTGGACGCCGTGTTGGCGGAACTCAAGCAGAGAGAGGATGAAGGCAATGCCAAGTAAGGGTACTGCGGTCGTAACGCTGCCGTCTGCTACGGAAATCATGATCACGCGCGAGTTCGACGCGCCACCGCACCATGTTTACAAGGCCTACACAACGCCGGAGCTGATCAAGCGCTGGTGGAGTGGCGAACGCGGCGAGGTGACGCTGGCGGAGGTTGACCTGCGCGTCGGTGGCCAATGGCGATACGTGATGATTGCGCATGGTGGCTTTGAGGTGGGATTCCACGGCGAGTTCCGCGAAATCGTGCCAAATGAGCGCTTGGTGCTGACAGAGATCTACGAGGGCATGCCTGACGGCGTGGCCGTCACCGTCGTCACTTTCACCGAAAACTGCGGCCGCACGATCCTAACCACGCTCGTGCAACACACCAGTCAGGAGCACCGCGACATACATATTAATTCCGGCATGGAAGGTGGCATGCAGGAGGCTATGGACAAGCTGGAAGTCGTGGCCAATGGCTTCGCGGTGGACGACGCCATCGTGATCGCCACCGCGATTGGTGTGTCAATTCTTTGAGCAGTGTTTCGAGTCGGCCTTACATTGCCAACGGAATTGCGCTCGATCGGCGCGCATTGCGCAATTCCGTGGCCTAGTGGGAACCATGGCTGGCTGTACCCGTTAGTGGGGGAACCAATCCAAGGGAGCGCCCATGCCGACGCCATTAGAACTCGAAGCGCATTTCTGGGGCGCGCTGAAGTCTGATCGAACCATGATGCTGGGTCTCGACGGCGTTGAAGATGGCCATACGAGGCCAATGACGGCGCAAACCGAGAACGGTCATGGTGGTCCAATCTGGTTCTTCACGGCAAAGGATAATGCGATCGTACGCAAGCTAGCCAGTGGCGACCGGGCGATCGCCACTTTCATGTCCAAGGGGCATGACCTGTTCGCGACGGTGCACGGCCGGGTGAGCCTCAATAGCGATCGCGCTGTCATTGAGCGGTTATGGAATCCGTTCGTGGCGGCTTGGTATGAAGGCGGCAAGGACGATCCCAAGCTCAGGCTCCTGCGGCTTGATCCGGAGCGCGCCGAAATCTGGCAGGACGCTTCCAGCTTGGTCGCTGGCTTCAAGATGCTGTTTGGGGCCGATCCGAAGCAAGACTACAAGGATAATGTTGCCAAGGTGACATTCAAATAAATGGCCGCTTGGCGTTCAAGCTGTGTCAGCAGTCAGCCTACGCGCATTGTGCTTTTCTGTTATTGCGCCGGTGCCGCATCGACTTCCGCGCTGACTGGTTCGCAGCTCGCTTCCTGCAACAGAGCTTCGGTTTCGGCCTCGAAGCCGGCGCCGAGGATGGGGGCCTGGATCAGCGCCAGCCCCCGCGCTTCGGGCACATTGACAGTGATATTCGTGGTCGCTGCCTGGCGTGAGATTGGCAGCGAGGCCGCGCGACTTTCGGTGATGCGTGCGATCACCAGCACGGCGTCGCGGCGCTGCAGTTCGGTGTTGGTGACGGAGTACAGCATGGCGCCAGCGCGGTCGAAGACGGCAATTGTCCAGATGCCCTCACCAAAGCGGGTACGGACAAACAACGGGCTGGATGCCAGATCAAATGGACAGAAGGCGTAGCGGGTGTCGCCACTCATAAACGGCATTGGTTGCGTTGCGGCTGTCACCGGCGGCAGCACCGTCATGGCGTTGACGGAACCGGCAGCCTCGAGCGCCCGCAAGGGGCTGTTGGACAACTCGGCGGCGGCAAACACGGTCATGACATGGACAATGCCAGCAGTCACCAGGGCACCGGCGATCCACAGCCAGTTGCGTGGTTTGAACAGCATCCGAATCATCGGCAGTTCACCCGGTTGATCGCCGGTAAGACTGGCAGCACACTGGCCGGAGCCGCGCCCGTCGACGACACGCGCTGGAGTTTCATGACCAGCGTCATGGTAGTTCCACCGAGCGTTGGCAGCCAATTGCCGGGCCTTGCGTCTGTGGCCAGGCGAATCGTCATGCGATTGCCAGGCTCGGCGACGATGGTGGCGCGGGACAACACGTGTCGCTCAGCTGGTACGTCGAGTAATCCGCCGCGACCATCGAAAACGGCCAAACTCCACCACCCAGCTTCGAAGGTCGAGCCCGTCACTTCATATTCGCAGTCCGAGTCCAACATCTGGCCAGCGCTATCAGTACTGGCAACCAACGTCACGACCTCAGCGCTGGACAGCGTCAGCCAGCCAAGCCTGGCAAAGTGCGCACGCGTGTAGGGGTCGGCATCGGGCCGGGCAGCCGCTGGCCAGGTGCGCCAAGGACCGTGAACTTCCACTGTCAGTGGACTGCCGTAGTCAATCATATACCACGCCGAACCCACACCCAGCGTCAGCGCGGCGGCGGCGGCAATGGCCAAGCGGATGAAAAAGCCGAGTGCCCGGGCGATCCCGCGGCGAATGGCGCGGAAGGTCAGGCTCTCGACCCAACGCCACAGCGAACCCAACTGCATGGGTGGCCAGAGTGACCGGCTTGGACCATCAAACCAGCCGCGTAAGCTACTGTTGCGACCCTCGGATCTTATTCCGAAAGTCTGGCCCAAGCGACTCGGTTCCGCTGCTGCCGGAGTGTCTGGCCATGGCAATTCAGGTCCGGCTTCAACCGGCCCGGCTGGCAAGTTCGCGCTGGCTCGCGTCGCGGTCATTCGGGCGTCACGGGTGGCACCGGCGCGTCGCCATCGGGTACGGCAGCGGCGTCAGCGGAGCCGGCCGCATTGCCAATCAACGACGCCGGTTCCGGCTGAACGATTGCGTCGGCGACGGCCTCTGTTGCCCGATTGGCGGTCGCCGTTGACTTGACAGTTTGTTCGGCGACGGTGGTGCCGCCCGCCTTGCGCATCAGCTGTGCGATTGTCTTCAGGACGATGCGCGATTCGTCTGACAGGCCATTGGCTGACTTGGCCTTACGCTCCAGTGTTGGGTCCGCAGCTCTGAGCGCCCGCTGTTGCTCCATGGCGGCGACCTGGGCCGGCAGCAACGGCACACCGGGAATCTCGGGGATGTCCGGCGTCGTGTAGACGGCGGTCATGAATTCTTTCCAGGCCGGTGCCGGACCATGGCCACCGGTAACCCGGTTCATCGCGCGATTGTCGTCATTGCCGAACCAGACGCCGGTGACATATTGGCCCGTATACCCCATGAACCAGGCGTCACGGTACGACGACGTCGTGCCCGTCTTGCCGGCGGAAGTTGTGTAGTCGAGTTGCGCCGCCTTGGCCGTGCCATCCGTGACGACGCCGCGCAGCATCTGATTGAGCATTTCGATGTAGCGCCGCTGCACAATCTGCTGGCGCGGCGGGGCATCGCGTTCGCGGCTATAGACCACCTCATTGCGGGAATTGGTGATCTCCAGCACGCCATAGGGCGTCGCCGTCTGGCCGCCATTGGCGAACACAGCATAACCACCCGTATGCTCCAGCAACGAAATCGCGCCATCGCCGAGCGCCATCGTGCAGCTTTCAGTCTGCTTTGAGATGCCGAAGCGCGCCAGCAACCGGGACACAGTTTTGCGTCCGACGGATTGTGACAGATGCACGGCGACCGTATTAATCGACACGGCAAGAGCATGCGCCATGGTGGTGCGGCCGCGCGAGCTACCATCGTAGTTTTTGATCCAGTGGTTCTGACCACAATAATACGACTTGTCGTCGACGGCAGATGTCGGCGTGAGCCCTTTTTCCAACGC
>JANNSA010000396.1:0-2234 GCA_031402115.1 Hyphomicrobiaceae bacterium
GCCTCCGGAAGATTGCTGCTGGCGCGGGTGGCACCCACGCGGGGCAGATTACATCGACTCATCAGCCGGCGCGGCTGGCGGCAGGATATCGGACGAGATGAGAATGGCGCGCTGGCGCGATTCATTCTTCCACCAATGCGAGGTGGCTCCCGACTCCGCGACAACTTCGCCCTTTTTGTGCAGGATCGGCACTGAACACGTGCTACGATATTCCGTGACCTGACCTTTTATGACGTAGATGCTGGCCGGGCGTGCCTCGTGCGAATGCCAAGGCACCACGCCGCCCGGTTCGATCACGAGACGGCGCATACGCAGCGCCCGTCCGGGGATGCCGTAGCCTTCGCCAAGATCGATGGATGAGATCACGGTATCGGTAACGCGGTCAGGCGCCATCGGGCCGGGCGGCGTGACATCCACGCCCGTTTTGCCAGCAGGGCATTCGCCTGCGAAGGCGGGCGCGGTGAACAGCGCGGCTGCCGCCAGAGCGGTCGCGATGGCGCTGAGCCGAAGGATTGAGGTAGCCATGTGGTGCAAATCTCCATGTGTTGCGTCAAGCTGGCCGGCGAGTGTGTCACCCTCCCAAGCGCAGCTATTCTGGAATTCGGCGCGCCGACGGGTTCGGTTACAATTCGGCGGCTGATTTCCGTCTTGGCCTGCGTGTCAGTCTTGGCATCATTGGTGTAGCAGGCTGCTGCGGTCGCGCGTGAGACAATACTGCGACAACACCAAGCGTCTGAACGTATGCAGTTTGCGCGCTGGGCTAATCGGGTTACAGCGCGCTAGAACTGGCGTCACCAACGCAGGAAACGTGGACCGAGCAGCGCGCCAATTGCGGCGCAGAGCGCGATCGATACGATGTACCAGGTTGCAACGAACGCCATTGAGTCGGTCGGACAATACATGGCATAGATCATTGCACCAGCGCCGCCGGCAACCGAGCCGACTGCAGCGCCTGCCATGCGCAGCCGGGTTGGAGCGAAATCACGCACCAGCCAGCCAAGCAGAACCGCCGTCGGTAAAGCCAGAATAGGTATCACGACGATACCCCAAGGAAATTCCCGGCCGAGCCAGGCATCCATTCGCTCTGAGGGTTCGCGGCCGATCAATGCCACGCCAACCACAAACGCGCTGAGCACAAGGAAACTGCTGATAGCCGCGATCCGCCAACCCAAAGGTCGGCCGGGACGCGACAAGCTCGTCAGCGCCAAAAGGCAGAGGCCCATCGCAAGCGCTGAGAATGCCGTTTTCATCGTCACAGGTGCGAACGCCGACCGGATGTCCGGCCGCAGGCCCAGCAACGCGATCAGCAATCCGAAACCAATTCTGATCCCGTCTAGCACTGCGATTGCAAAGCGCAACGACATACTGCGCTTTTTCGGGCGGACGTCGTCCCTCAGGAGCGTCTCGATCAGATCATCCGTCGTCATGCATTCGTCTCGTTTACAAGCCGCATTAGCGCCTTCATGCCGCGGTGGATGGAAATCTTCACGTCGGACTCGCTGAGGCCGGTCTGCGCGGCGGCATCCTTGATGCTGATGCCGGCCAGCTTGACGAGCCGGATGGAGTCCGCCTGCTTCTTTGGCAGCCGGCTGAGGAGGCGCGTGACGTCACGATTGGCATCGGCCGCAACGTCGTCTGCCGCGGTGAACAGCTCATGCGCGTCCTCAACAGGGATATGTTCGCCGCGCCGGCCCTTGCGACGCCAGAGATCGATAAGACGGTAGCGGGCGATCGCGTAAACCCAAGCCGTCACCGGGAAAGACGGATCGTAGCTGTCGCGGCGGGTGTGAATCGCGATGAGCGTTTCCTGCAGCAGATCCTCGGCGTCCTCGGGCGTAGAGCTCAGGCGCGAGCGGTAGAATGCCCGCAAGTTGCCACTCACACCGGACAGAAAGGCGCGGTGCGCAGCGGGATCGCCGGACAAACCCTGGAGCATCAACGCTTTCAGTTCCTCTTCTGCCTTGATCACAATTATTTCCTGTCGAGTGATACGTTGGGCGCTGGCACCGGGTTACAGCGTGCAAAGCGGGCGCGAGGGCGACCGCCGGCATGTGCCGGGGCGCCCGCTTTGCGTTACGTGTGCCGGCCGCAAGTCAGAGGGCTTCGACGGCCAAATGCGTTACATCGACTCTGCGGGATCGGCGGCGGGCGGCAGGATGTCGGCCGAGATCAGCACAACCGGCTCGGCGCCGTCATTCTGCCACCAATGGCTGAGCTTGCCGCTTTCGACAGCT
>JANNSA010000397.1:0-13734 GCA_031402115.1 Hyphomicrobiaceae bacterium
CGCCACCACCTGCACGCCCAACCCGAATTACCTGCGGCTGATGATGCAAGCGACGGATTCCATTCCGGTGAACTTCGTCTTCACAGGTCGCGGCAATTCTTCCAAGCCCGACGGCATGAAAGAACAGATCCTGGCTGGTGCAGCCGGCCTGAAACTGCACGAGGACTGGGGCACAACGCCCGCCGCCATCGACACCTGTCTGAAGATGGCCGACGACTACGATGTGCAGGTGACGATCCACACCGACACCATCAACGAATCCTGCAGTGTGGAAGATTCAATCGCGGCATTCGCCGGCCGCACCATCCACACCTATCACAGCGAGGGCGCAGGCGGCGGCCACGCGCCAGACTTGATGCGGGTGTGCTCGGAACCGAACATCCTGACCAGCTCCACCAGCCCGACCAATCCGTACACCGTCAATACGGTCGCCGAGCATCTCGATATGCTGATGGTCTGTCACCACCTCGACAAGAATATCCCCGAGGACGTGGCGTTCGCGCAAAGCCGGATTCGCGCCAACACGATCATGGCCGAAGGCATCATGCACGATCTGGGCGCCATCAGCATGATGACCTCGGACAGCCAGGCAATGGGCCGCGCCGGAGAAGTGATCACGCGCACCTGGCAGATCGCCGACCAGATGAAGCAGCAGCGCGGCAAGCTGCCGGAAGACGCGGCCGGCAACGACAATTTCCGCATCAAACGCTATATCGCCAAGTACACCATCAACGGCGCCATCGCGCATGGCATGGCGCATCTGATCGGCTCGGTCGAGAAAGGCAAGCTCGCCGACTTGGTTTTGTGGAAGCCGGCAATGTTCGGCGCGCGGCCGCAAATGGTGCTGAAGAGCGGCTTCATCGCCTTCGCCCAGATCGGCGACGCCAACGCGTCCATTCCAACGCCGCAACCGCTGATCATGCGGCCGATGTTTGCTGCCACTGGTTCTGCGGTCGGCCCAAGCTCCGTGTTCTTTGTCAGCGCCGCGTCAATTGCCGAGGGGGATGTCGGCACGTACGGGCTGACCAAGCGTATCGAGGCCGTGCGCAAGTGCCGGGGCATTGGCAAAGCTGACATGAAACTGAATGACGCACTGCCCAAGATCACCGTTGACCCGCAGACCTACCGTGTGACCGCTGACGGGGAGGAACTCGTCTGCGAGCCTGCCACGCATCTACCGCTGGCACGCCGGTACAATCTGTTCTGACGGTGGAGGCGGCGCGGCAGATATCGCCGCCAGCCCAATGGCCGGGTTTGTGCAGCAATGGAGCGTGCGCAAGCCAGGGCTTCGGCTGTAAACGCTGTTGCGCAGCGAACAAATGTCAGGCGCCGGCTGCCAGCCTGGTTCTCGCTTCGAGGATGGAGTTCAGCCAGTCGACGCGCATCTCCGGCACGGACATCAGCAATTTTTCCGTATAGGCGTGATAGGGCGGCGCGAATATATCCATAGTCGGGCCTTCTTCGACGAGCTCGCCGCGCAGCATGACAGCGGTGCGGTGGGCGAGGCGGCGCACAATGCCAAGGTCATGCGTGATGAAGAGATATGCCAGGCCGAGTTCGTCCTGGAGCCGTTTCAGGAGCTTCAGGATGTCGTCGGCGACGAGTTGATCGAGCGCCGAAGTGGGCTCATCGCAGATGATCAGATCAGGCTCGGCGGCGAGCGCCCTGGCGATGGAAACGCGCTGCTTCTGGCCGCCGGACAGCGCGGGCGAAAGCCGGTCAGCGTAGTCCTCGGGCAAGCCTACTTGGGTCAGCAGCTCAGCAACGCGGCGCTTCACCTCGGCGGAGCTGCGCCCAAAATAAAACTGCACCGGCCGGCCAAGAATCTGGCCGACGGTTTTGCGGGGGTTCAACGCCACATCCGGCTGTTGATAGATGAACTGGATGCGGCGCAACTGGTCAAGCGAGCGCTGCGCCAAGGCAGGTGGCAAGGATGTGCCGCCAAACAGCACGTCGCCCGATTTGCGCGGCAACAGACCGACGATGAGACGGGCCAGCGAGCTTTTACCCGAACCACTTTCGCCGACCACGGCAACTGTTTCGCCGCGGGCAACGGAGAGACTGACATTCTTGACGGCGGTGAAGTTGCCATAGGCGCCGGTCGCGCCGCGCACCGCAAGCACTTCCGCGCCGCGCGGGCCGGACGTGGCGACGGAGAGCTTGTCCGCCGATTTGCGTTCGGAAACCAGGGCGGCGGTATAGGCGTCGCTCGGCGCCTGCAGGATTTGCCGCGCGGTGCCCAGTTCGATCATCTTGCCGCCACGCAAGACCATGATGCGGTCGGCGACCTGCGCCACGACGGCAAGGTCGTGGCTGATGTAGAGCGCTGCCGTGTTGTGATCGCGGATGAGGCGCTTGATCAGGGCGAGCACTTCAATTTGCGTGGTGACGTCGAGGGCTGTTGTCGGTTCGTCAAACACCAGGATGTCGGGGCGGCAGGAGATGGCCATCGCGATCATCGCGCGCTGCAGCTGGCCGCCTGAGACCTGGTGCGGAAAACGAAGCCCAAAACGCTGAGGGTCAGGAAGTTCGAGCTGGCGGAACAGGTCCATCGCCCAAGTGCGCGCCTCTTTGCTTTTCATCAGCCCATGCTGGATCGGCATCTCCGTCACCTGATCGATGATCCGGTGGGCGGGGTTGAAAGAGGCTGCCGCGCTTTGGGCGATATACGCGATCTTCTGGCCACGCAGGTCGCGCCGCTGGTTGGCGCTGAGCCCGCGCGCATCGATGTCTTCGATGGTGACGCGTCCACCTTTTATGCTGCAGCCGGCCCGCGCGTAGACCATGGAGGCAAGCCCGATGGTGGACTTACCCGCACCACTATCGCCGATCAGGCCGAGGACTTCGCCGCGCTGCAGTTCGAGCGAGATATTGTCGACCAGCACGGCGCCATTCATGGCCACAACGTGCAGGTTTTCAAGTTTCAGGATGCCGCTGGTTTTGCCGGGCTCCGTCATGTTCACTTGAGCTAGGGCCATGGGACTACAGCTCCGCCGAAGCGCCGGACGGGCGCGCGTTGATCGACAGAACCCAGTCGACGATGAGGTTGACGCCAATGGTCACGAGGGCAATGGCCAGGGCGGGCCACAGCGCAATGAACTGGCCCGACAGGATCGTCGCGGCGTTCTCGCGCACCATGCCGCCCCAGTCGGCAAAAGGCGGTTGCACGCCGAAACCGAGGAAGCTGACGGCGGCGACAAACAGGAAGTTGAAGCAGTAGCGCAAGCCAAACTCGGTGATCAGCGGCGGCAGCGCATTCGGCAGCATTTCGCGGAAAATGATCGACATCAGCCCCTCGCCGCGCAGCCGTGCCACCTCCACATATTCTGTAACCACCAGCGTTGTTGCAACGGAGCGGGCCAGCCGGAACACGCGGGTGGAGTCGAGGAAGGCGATGACCAGGATGAGGGCCAGCGCGTTGGCACCGAACGGGGCGAGGAAGATCAGCGCCCAGACCAGCAATGGCACCGCCAGCACGATGTCGACGAAGCGGGACAGCAGTTGGTCAACAACCGTGCCGGCGGTCGCCGCGAGAAATCCCGCAGTGGTGCCAATGAGGAAAGACAATAGCGTCGTCAGCAGGGCGATGCCCATGGTGGTCCGCGCGCCATATATGACGCGAGACAGCACATCGCGACCGATATTGTCGGTGCCGAAGATGAACTGGCTGGTCATGTTGCCCCAGGTGTCGCCGACCGACGCGTCCTCCGGGAAGGGGGCGAGAAACGGCGCGAACAGCGCAACGAAGACGAAGCCTAAGACGATGATGATGCCCAACCAGGCGGTGAGCGGCGGCTGATACCCGAAGATACGCATGCGTTTGATGAACCTAGTTCGGGGGCCCTATTTCGGGTGACGGAGGCGCGGATTGACCAGGATGATGAGAATATCGGCCAGGGTGTTTAGCCCGATGAACGCGGTCGCAAAAACCAGCGCGCCTGCAAGGATGACCGGCACGTCGCCCTTGGTCACACCGTCCAGCATGAATTGGCCAACGCCGGGATAAACGAACACGATTTCAATGACGACAACGCCGGCGACTAGGTAAGCGAGATTGAGCGCTACGACGGAAATGATCGGGGCCGCCGCATTCGGCAGCGCGTGCATCAGGATGACCCGAGCCCGCGACAAGCCTTTGAGGAATGCCATCTCGATATAGGGCTGCGACATCACCGACAGCAGCGCCGACCGCGTCGTGCGCAGGATGTGCGCCGTCACCAGCATGGTCAAGGCCAACGCCGGTAGGAAGACGATATAGGCGCGGTGCGTGACCGTCATGTCCATGAACACCGTCGCTTGCGATTCAAAGAATGCCCAGCGGATGGCGAAGAACGAGATCAGCAGGTAGCCGATCAGGAATTCCGGTGCCGAAATGGCTGCCAGCGAGAAGATGTTGGCGAGCCGGTCGACCCACTTGCCTTCGTTGATGGCTGCGATGATGCCAAGGCCAATGGCGATCGGCACTGCGATGAGTGCAGCATAGCCGGCCAGGAACATGGTGTTGTTGAAGCGAGGCGTGATCGACTTCAGGATATCGCGCTGGTTTGTCAGCGCCTTACCCAGGTCGCCCTGCACGGCATTGCCGAGCCATTCGAAGAAGCGGACATAGGCTGGCCGGTTGAGGCCTAGCTCCAGACGGTAGGCCGCCAGCGTTTCCGGCGTGGCGCCCTGCCCCAGCACCGCAGCCGCTACGTCATAGGGCAGCAGCTCAATTGCCGTGAACATGAACACGCAGACGGCGAAGAGCGTCACAATCCCCAACGCCAGACGCAATAGCAACAACCGCATCAATCGCAGCATCAATCCGTCCCCAGTCAGGCCCTAAAAGACCCTACCCCACTCAAACTTTGGCGCTTAACCTCTCAGCATCCAGACCCCCAACTGGCCGCCGATAGCAAAGGCCTGCGAGGTGAGCCATGCAAAGCGGCCCACCCGCAAATCGAACGATCCCCGGCGAGATCGCTCTCGCCGGGGCGCGGGCAGTCACATCACGCGAACCAAGCCTTCTCAGCGAGGCGCTGGTCGTCCATGTCGTAGCGGGCGTGCGGTGCCACACCCTGCACTTTCGTGCTGTAGCCATCGAGATAGTCGGAGATGGCGAAGTTCACCATGCCGCCGTCGTCGCCGATCATCTGCTGCGCGGCAAAGTACATTTCCTTGCGCTTGGCAGCATCCAGCTCGACACGGGCTTCCGAGATCAGCTTGTCGAATTCCGGACGCTTCCAGGCCGTGTCGTTCCAGGACGAGCCCGAACCGAACACCAGCGAGAGAGCGGCGTCAGCCGACAGGCGGCGACCCCAGTAGACGGCGCAGAACGGCGCCTTGAGCCAGACGTTATCCCAGTAACCGTCAGCCGACACCTTCTTAACGTTCAGCGCGATACCCGCCTTCTTCATGCTCTCCTGGTAGAGTGCAGCGCAGTCAACGGCCGAACCCCAGGCGCCTTCCGACGTCTGCAGCTCGATCGCCTGACTGCCAATATCCGCTTTCTTGAAGTGGAAGGCAGCTTTGTCCGGATCATACGAGCGTTGCGGCATCGCCGAGTTGTAGAACGGATTCAGCGCATCGAGCACATGATCGTTGCCCGGCACGGCGTAGCCGTTGAAGACCTGCTTGATGATCTTTTCGCGGTCGATGCCGTACTTGAGCGCCAGGCGCAGGTCGTTGTTCTGGTAGGGGCCTTCCGTCACGCGGGCGACGAAGGCATAGCGGTTGCCCGTGCCCTTGGTGCGCACGACGGCCAGGTTCTTGTTGTCCTCGATCTGCTTGACGGTGCGCGGATCGAGACGGTTAACCGCATCCACGGCGCCCGACTGCAGCGCTGCCGTACGGGCCGTCGGATCCTGGATGTTGCGGATTTCGACGGTCTCAAAGTTACCCCGATCAGCCTTCCAGTAATCGTTGCGGTTCTTGTAGACGAGGCGCACGCCGGGCTCGAAGCTTTCCAGCACGTAGGCGCCGGTACCGATCGGCTTCTGCCAGTCGGTGAAGTCCTTCGGCACGATGACAAGGTGATAGTCGGCGAGCACGACGGGGAAGTCGGCGTTACCGTCGGCCAGCGTGAACTGCACTTGTGTCGGCGACAGCGCCTTCATCTCTTTGATCGGTTCAAGGATGCCCTTGGCCGGCGACTTCGACTTCTCGCCGCGGTGGTAGCTGATAGAATAAATGATGTCTTCGGCATCAAGCGTCTTGCCGTTGGAGAACTTCACGCCCTTGCGGACATTGAACACCCACTCGGCGGCGCCGGGCTTAGCTTCCCAGCTTTCGAACAGCTCGCCCGTCGGATTGCCGGCGCTGTCGAACTCGACCAGGCAGTTCATGCAGGCAAGCGAAGCAGCGATCATCACCGAGTCGGCATAGGTGCTGGGGTCCAGCGAGTCCGAAGCGGAGCCGCCTTCCATGCCCATGCGCAGCGTTCCGCCCTTCTTCGGTGCGGCGTAAGCCTTCGACATGAAGAGCGCTTCCGCAGCGGGGATCGTGAACCCCGCGGCAATGGCGAGCTGGATAAAGTCACGTCGCGATACGGCGCTGCGCTTTGCCAGCGTTTCAGCTTTTTTCAGTTTGTCTGCAAATTCGCTCATCAGGTACGTCCTCCCACTGTGATCTCGTTGGCTCGTCGTTCCGGCCAGCGTGCACCAGCATAGAATAAGTCCCGGGGCTTCCTGTCCAGCACCAAGTGTCGACGACGAGAACGCACTTGAGCCCGCCGCGTCGTTTGGACCTGCCTGCGGGTGCCCCGGACGGCCTGATCAGATGGACCGCACGGACGATTTGGCCGTCCATTACCTGAAGTGCAGATCACGACATTGAAAGGCAATTGCGAGCCACTGGCGCAATCGCAGGTCAGCGTCAAAGTGCTGCGTCACCGCCTTGCGAATACGGATGCCCGTTGGCTCCTATCACGACTTCCGCGTCCGGCTAACCTGTCACCTGGTCGAAGTCATATTGACGTTCAGGAAAATAATTTGCACTGTGTGAAAATCAGTGCGTCGAGTAAGAATCGCTGATGTTAAGGCGGCGGCTGTCGGGCAAGCAGTGCATTTCGAGGTTTTCATGCGCTATTCCGGCTTCAGGATCATCAAGGAAGCGTTGACCGGTCACACCGGCTGGACGCCGGCTTGGCGCGACCCCGAACCCCAACCCCGTTACGACATACTCGTCATCGGCGGCGGCGGACATGGCTTGGCGACAGCCTACTACCTGGCCAAGGAGTTCGGCGCCACCAGTGTGGCGGTGATCGAAAAGGGCTGGATCGGCGGCGGCAATGTCGGCCGCAATACCACGATCATCCGGTCCAACTACCTCCTGGATGGCAACGCGCCGTTCTACGAATTCTCGATGAAACTGTGGGAAGGGCTCGAGCAAGACTTCAACTACAACGCCATGGTCAGCCAACGCGGCGTCCTCAACCTCTGCCACACTGATGGCCAACGTGACGCCTACGTTCGGCGCGGCAACGCCATGCGGTTGAACGGCGTCGATGCCGAACTCCTGGACCGTGACGGCGTGCGCGCCATGGCGCCGTTCCTCAATTTCGATAACGCCCGGTTTCCGGTCAAGGGAGGCTTGCTGCAGCGCCGTGGCGGTACGGTGCGCCACGATGCGGTCGCCTGGGGCTATGCGCGTGGCGCCGACAGCCGTGGCGTCGACATTCTGCAGAACTGCGAAGTCACCAGCTTTCGCATCGACAACGGAACATGCCTTGGCGTCGAAACCACGCGCGGTTTCATTGGGGCTGGCAAGGTCGGTTGCGCAGTGGCCGGCGCGTCTGGCCAGGTGATGGCCAAGGCAGGTTTGCGGCTGCCGATCGAAAGCCACGTCCTCCAGGCGTTCGTGTCGGAAGGTTTGAAACCGATGATCCCCGGCGTCATCACTTATGGCGCAGGGCATTTCTATGTCAGCCAATCCGACAAAGGCGGGCTGGTTTTCGGCGGCGACATCGACGGCTACAATTCCTATGCGCAGCGCGGCAATCTTCCCGTCGTCGAGGATGTGTGTGAAGGCGGCATGGCGCTGATGCCAATGATCGGCCGCGCCCGGCTGCTGCGTATCTGGGGCGGCATCATGGATATGTCGATGGACGGTTCACCGATCATCGACCGCACCAGCATCGGCGGGCTCTACTTCAACGGTGGCTGGTGCTATGGCGGGTTCAAGGCCACGCCAGCAAGCGGCTGGAGCTTTGCCCACCTTCTGGCCACTGACCAACCTCACCCCACCGCTACCGCCTATCGCTTTGACCGCTTCCGCAAGGGACTGATGATCGACGAAAAGGGCGTTGGCGCACAACCTAATCTGCACTGAGCCAACCCTTCTGCGTTGACGAGCCAGGACTGCGTTTCATGATCATCGACCACCCGCTGCTTGGACCCCGCGACTCCCAGGAATTCGTCTATCTGGGCGATGCCAGCCTGCTCGACCGGCCTGATTGGCAGGCGCCGGACGCGCTCGATCTGTTCCACGATTATCTGTACCTGCGCGACAATCCCGCCGGGTTGCACCGCGAGCTCTGGTATCATGAGCAGGGCGACCGCAGCTGGCTGGTGGTTACCCGGAACACGACTACACATGAGATAGCGTTGGTGGAGCTGGCCCGCGACGTGGCGATCAGATCAGGACGCGGCCGATGAGCCAGATCAACCGGCTGGCGGGCGGTCTGATCGACCGTGCCAAGACGCTGCAGTTCAACTTCGACGGCCAAGCCTATCAAGGCCATGCTGGCGACACGCTGGCCTCGGCACTGCTCGCCAACGGCGTGCGTTTGATGGGGCGCAGCTTCAAGTATCATCGGCCACGCGGGCCGCTGACATCGGGATCGGAAGAGCCCAATGCGCTGGTGGAATTGCGCCAAGGTGCAAGGCAGGAGCCGAACACCCGAGCCACGGTCGCCGAGCTGTTCGAGGGGCTGCAGGCGCAAAGCCAGAACTGCTGGCCGACACTGGCGTTCGACGCCATGGCGATCAACGATGTGTTGTCGCCGTTTCTAGCTGCTGGGTTCTACTACAAGACCTTCATGTGGCCGAAGTCGTTCTGGGAACGATTTTACGAACCAATCATCCGCCGCGCCGCCGGGCTGGGCAGCTTATCGATGCAGCCCGACCCCGACGCCTATGACAAGGGTTTCCTGCATTGCGACCTGTTGATCATTGGCGCGGGACCGGCGGGCCTGGCAGCGGCTCTGACGGCAGGGCGCGCCGGCGCCGATGTGATCCTTGCCGACGAGGACTTCATTCTGGGCGGGCGACTCAATGCCGAATCGTCAGCTCTAAACGACAGTCCGTCGACCGATTGGATCGCAAAATCCGTTGCCGAATTGTCCAGCCTTGCAACAGTCCGGCTGATGACGCGCACGACGGTGCTCGGGGCAATGGACCATGGCATCTATGTGGGCCTCGAGCGGGTGTCGGATCACCTGCCCGAACCGCTGCCGGGCAAGCCGCGCCAGATCCTGTGGCGTATCTACGCCAAGCGCACCGTGCTGTGCGCAGGCGCTACCGAACGGCCGATCGCCTTTGCCAATAATGACCGGCCGGGCATCATGCTGGCCGGGGCCTTGCGCGCCTATGTCAACCGCTGGGCGGCGACACCCAGCAGGGAGGTCGCGATCTTCACCAACAACGATGACGGCCTGCGAACCGCAACCGATTTAACGGCCAAGGGCGTGCACATTGCCGCCGTGATCGATACGCGCACGGACGGATCGCGACTTGACGGCATCAATCACCTGCGCGGCGCCCAGGTGATTGGCAGCGCTGGCCGGCTCGGACTGAGGTCCGTGACGGTGCGCCTGGCTGGGGGCGAAACACGGACGTTGAGCTGCGGGGCACTCGGCGTTTCGGGCGGCTGGAATCCCAACGTCCACCTGACCTGCCACCACCGGAGCCGGCCGGTATGGAACGAGGCGTTGGTAGCATTCGTGCCTGGTCCCAATGGCCCGGTGGGCATGTCGGTCGCCGGCGCCGCCAACGGTGACTTTTCGACAGCCGGCGCGCTGGCTTCGGGTGCGCGGAGCGCCGTGGCGGCGCTGGCCGGTCTGGGCATTGCCGCCAAGCGGGCTGAGTTGCCGCGGGCCGAGGATGCGCAGGTGCGTTTGGCGGCCTTCTGGCATGTGGCAGATGGTAATGGCCGCGCCTGGCTGGATCAGCAGAACGATGTGACGGTCAAGGACATCAAACTGGCGCACCAGGAGAACTTCCGCTCCGTCGAGCATCTCAAGCGCTATACGACACTCGGAATGGGTACCGACCAGGGCAAGACTTCGAACCTGGGCGGCCTGGCGGTGATGGCCGAGCTGACCGGAAAATCCATCCCCGAAACCGGGTCGACGATGTTTCGCCCGCCCTACACGCCCGTGCCGATCGCGGCATTTGCGGGACGCTCCACCGGCAAGGACTTCCGCCCGATCCGGCTGACTCCGAGTCACACCTTGGCGACCGAGCAGGGTGCGGTCTTTGTCGAGGCCGGCATGTGGCTGCGCACCCAGTGGCTGCCGAAAGCCGGGGAAAGCCATTGGCGGCAGTCCGTGGACCGGGAAGTGCTGGCGACGCGCCGATCGGCCGGCATCTGCGATGTGACGACACTTGGGAAAATCGACGTGCAAGGGGCCGATGCTGCCGAGTTCCTCAATCGCATCTATGCCAACCCGTTTGCCAAACTGCCTGTTGGCCGTGTCCGATACGGCCTGATGCTGCGCGAAGACGGCATGGTAATGGACGATGGCACCACGGCGCGCCTGGCCACCGATCATTTCATCACCACGACAACCACGGCCAATGCCGTTGCGGTGTTCCGGCACATGGAGTTCTGTCGCCAGTGCCTGTGGCCCGGTCTCGACGTGCAACTGATTTCCACCACCGAAGCCTGGGCGCAGTTTTCCGTCGCGGGACCAAATGCCCGCAAGCTTCTGCAAAAGATCGTCGACCCGGCGTACGACCTTGCCAACGCGGCGTTCCCCTACATGGCCTGTGGCGAGGTCACTGTTTGCGGTGGCCTCCGGGCACGGTTGTTCCGCATCTCCTTTTCGGGCGAACTAGCCTATGAGATCGCCGTTCCGACGCGCTATGGCGACGGGCTGATCCGGACGATGGTGGCGGCCGGGCAGGAGTTCGATGTGGTCGTTTACGGTACCGAAGCGCTCGGGGTGATGCGGATCGAGAAAGGCCACGCCGCCGGTAACGAACTGAACGGCACGACCAGCGCGCTCAATCTCGGCATGGGCAGTATGGTCGCAAAGACCAAGGACAGCATCGGTTCAGTACTGTCGCAACGCGAAGGCATGAACCGCTCCGACGCATGGATGCTGGTTGGCTTGCAGCCAGTCGATCACAATCAAGCGCTGACCGCCGGAGCGCATTTCATCAATATTGGTGCGCCGGCCAACGCGGCCAGCGACCAAGGCTACATGACATCGGTCGCTTTCTCGCCAACACTCGGCCATTCGATCGCGCTCGGGCTGCTGAAGAACGGCGCCAACCGCCAGGGCGAGATTATTCGTGCCGTAAACCCGTTGAAAAACGCCGAGGTGCTGGTGGCGGTCGTCAGCCGACACTTCATCGACCCGGAAGGAGTCCGCGTCCGTGGTTGAGCACCAGCTGAAATCCCTGTTGCCGCTTAGCACTGCGACACCACGCGTCGAGCGCTTTGACGGATTGTGCATAGTCGAGACCGCCGGCTTGGCCTTAGCCTCTTTGGCAGGCCGGCGCGGACGAACGGACGAGCTTGACCGGGCCTGCTGGAGCTTGTTCGGTGTGGCAATGCCTGCACCGGGACGCGTCGCATCGGGTCCACTGTACAGCGTCATCTGGACTGGGCCGGAGCAATGGTTTGTCGAGGCGCCTTTGGCGACCCACGAAGACATCGCCCGCATTCTCAAGGACAAAATTCGGGATGCCGGGTCGGTCACTGAACAGACGGACGGCTGGGCGCGGTTCGAATTGACGGGGCCACGCGCCTGTGACGTGCTGGAGCGGCTGTGCGCCCTCAACGTTCGCCGTATGCAGACCGGTGACGCCAGCCGGACCTTGATCGACCATCTTGGCTGTCTCGTCATCTGCCGGAGCCAGTCGCAACAGTTCAGCGTGCTTGGCCTACGATCGGCGGCACGATCGCTGCATCACGCGCTGGTGACGGCGGCGGCGAGTGCCATCTAAGGTGCCGGTTTGGCGGCGACGCAATGGAGTGGTGACGTGGGCGGCACAAAGTCCAAGAGCAAACCAGCCACAGCCGCACCGCCGCTGCGCCAGAACCCGCACCGCGTTTCTGAGCCACGCGAGAAGGTGCTCGAGGTCGCCATTGGCCGTGCCGTGCGCACTTTCCGCCAACAGAAGCTGATGACTGTCGCCTCGCTGTCGCAGCAGACCGGGCTGTCGATCGGCATGCTCTCGAAGATTGAGAACGGCATCACTTCATCGTCTCTGACCACGCTGCAGACGCTGGCACATGCGCTGAGCGTGCCGCTGACGTCGTTCTTTCGCCGGTTCGAGGAAAGTCGCGAGGCCATGCACGTGAAAGCCGGCGATGCGGTCGAGATTGAACGCCGGGGCACACGTGCGGGGCACCAGTACAACCTACTCGGCCATATCGGCGCCAATGCCAGCGGCGTTATCGTCGAACCCTACATCATCACGCTGACTAAGGAATCCGACGTGTTTCCGACATTTCAGCATGACGGCATCGAGCTGTTGTTCATGCTCGAAGGCAAGGTTGAATACCGGCACGGTGATCGCATCTATTTGATGGAGCCGGGCGATAGCTTGTTCTTCGACGCCGACGCGCCGCATGGACCTGAAAAGCTCATCCAACTGCCGGCGCGCTATCTCTCGGTTATCAGCTATCCGCAGGCCGATTGATTGCGATGCCCGCTGATTGCGAATTTCACGGCGATAAAATTTGTTTCTTACCAGTTGAGCGGCGCTCATTGAGGTGCTAGCATCACAGCAACGCGAATGCAGGAGCCAGACCATGTGCGGCATCGTCGGGCTGTTTCTGAAGGACCGGTCACTGGAGCCAAAATTGGGCTCTATGCTGACGGACATGCTGATTACCATGTCCGACCGCGGCCCTGACAGTGCCGGCATTGCAATCTTCGGGCAAGATGCGGGCGCGACTGGTAAGTTGACCGTTCAATCGCCAAACGCCAATCGTGATTTTGTTGGTTTGGACAATGATCTGGGCAAGGTGATCGCGGCGCCCGTCAGTATCGCCATCAAGGATACGCATGCGGTCCTGACAATGCCACTGGTCAAGCTGGAGACGGCGCGCGCTGCCATCCACGGGCTCAGGCCGGAGATGCGCATCATGAGCGCTGGCGAGATCATTGAAATCTATAAGGAAGTCGGCCTGCCCAAGGACGTAGCGCGTCGTTTCGACCTTGCCCGCATGAGCGGCCGCCACGGCATTGGCCACACCCGCATGGCCACCGAATCCGCCGTGACCACGATGGGTGCGCATCCGTTCTCGACTGGACCGGACCAGTGCCTGGTGCACAACGGCTCACTGTCGAACCACAACAGCCTACGGCGTGATTTGATCCGTGCTGGGATGACCTTCGAGACCGAGAACGACACCGAGGTTGCGGCCGCCTATCTCTCCAACAAGATGAAGCATGGCCTGAACCTCGGCGAAGCCCTGACGTCCGGCTTGGCCGACCTTGACGGATTCTACACCTTCGTCGTCGGCACCAAGGACGGTTTTGGCGTGGTGCGCGATCCGATCGCCTGCAAACCGGCCGTG